>CAZBOM010000165.1:0-3108 GCA_964493375.1 uncultured Mageeibacillus sp.
TCAGAGGATTTAAAATGCACGATTCCTGGATGATCACCGGCTCAACGGTGGAGAAAGCAAGCAACAGTAGCGATAAAAAAGTCATGTCATATGAAACGGAAAAACGCGGCAACTGACCGCATCGGCGACTAATCGCCTTGCATAATCCACAATAGATCGCTTTATAGAGAGTAAAATCGCGCATCAAGAGATCTGGTTTTTCCGGTCTCACATATCCAAACATCGCTTGTTCCTTTTAATTCATCATGTATGAACGTGGCACCAAATCAATCGTTACCACCGTGACGGACGAAAAGTGGTGTCAAATCAATCGTCGCCGCCGTGACGGACGAAAAGTGTGTCAAATCAATCGTCGCCGCCGTGACGATCGAAAAGTGGTGTCAAATCAATCGTCGCCGCCGTGACGATCGACAGGATTCGTATTGACTCATCCTTCAGCACTATCTAGTTATGATATCATTTATACGGTCTTGATCGCGTTTTTCACCATGCTCAAAATGGTATGCCACTAAGCTTTGCTGTGATCAGGCTATGAGTCAAAAGGAGGCGAATCCCCTCGAGGGAAATGATTTATGTCGAAAGTAACAAAAACACGTTTTGCTCCAAGCCCGACGGGCATTATGCATATTGGTAACTTGCGCTCCGCGCTGTATGAATATTTAATCGCACGCTCTGACGGCGGGAAATTTCTCCTTCGCATTGAAGATACGGATCGCGAGCGCTATGTTGAAGGTGCCGTTGAGGTCATCTACCGTACTCTTAATACATGCGGTCTTCACCATGACGAAGGCCCCGATATCGGCGGCCCGAACGGACCATACATTCAAAGCGAACGCCTTCCTCTCTACCGACAATACGCCAAACAACTCGTCGATTCGGGTCATGCGTATCCTTGTTTTTGTACCGTCGAACGACTCGCCGATATGCGTGAAGATGAAGAAACGGAATTCATCGGCTATGACCGACATTGCCGTGATATTGATCCAGCGGAAGCTGCCCGCCGCGTTGAAGCCGGAGAGTCTCACGTCATCCGACAAAAGATGCCGCTCGACGGTGAAACGACTTTTTCAGACGCCGTGTACGGCGACATTACCGTCATGAATAAAGAGTTGGAAGACCAAATTCTCGTCAAATCAGACGGCTACCCGACATACAATTTCGCAAACGTAATCGATGATCATTTGATGGAAATAACCCACGTTGTCCGAGGCTCTGAGTATTTGTCCTCGACACCGAAATACTGCATCTTATACGAGGCTTTTGGATGGGAAATCCCCGCTTTTGTCCACCTGCCGCTCATCGTCGGCGAAGACGGAAAGAAGCTTTCAAAACGCCACGGTTCAACGAGTTTCGAAGACTTGATCGCAGACGGTTATCTGCCGGAAGCAATCGTCAACATGATCGCCTTCCTCGGATGGGCGCCGGGAGATGAGACGCGAGAAATATTCTCACTCGAAGAATTGGAGACAATCTTTACGGTCAAAGGCATCAACAAAGCGCCGGCTGTTTTCGCGTATAACAAGCTCGACTGGATGAATGAGCAATATATCCGCCAATTGTCGCCGGATAAGTGGCGCGCGATGGTCAAGGAAATCGCCGACCCCGCCTTTGGCGACAAACACTATGATGTCGATATGCTCGCGAACGTTCTCCAAGCGCGCGTGACCAAACTCGGCGATATCCCGGAGATGATACGATTCTTGACTGAACGCTTGCCCTACGAGCGAGAACTCTTTTTCAACAAACGCGCCAAACTCGATGCCGACAAAGCTCTCGATGTTCTAAAGGAGTTGCAACCGAAACTTACCGCTCTCCCTGAATGGACTGAAACGTCATTGGGGACCGCGCTCGAACATGCGTGTGAAGAGACGGGACGTAAAAAAGGTCAAGTCATGGGGGCGTTACGCGTCGCGTTGGCCGCGCAACAAGTGACTCCGGGTGGCGCGACGGAGACGGCTGTCATTCTCGGTCGAGATGAATCGCTCAGTCGCCTCGAGGCAGCGCTTCAGTTTCTAAGCGACTAGTTTTCACGGAAATGAACCCTCCGGAATGCTCTCGCTAAAACGGTCGCAAGTGTGAACTATCTAGTCCAACTGAGAGTGTTCTCGGATTACCAATATCTCCACATGAGAGGATTAAACAATGTATACAAAAGATGAATCTGAGGCCAAACGCCTCCCGGGTGTCGTTTCAGGCATCACACCGAAAGAAGAGACAGAGACAGGTAATGAGGTCTCTCATTTTATCCTTGATTTTATCGACGAGGATATGGGCCCCGGCGGGCGTACCGAGGGGATGACCGTACACACGCGTTTCCCACCTGAGCCGAACGGATACCTTCACATCGGGCACGCCAAAGCGATCGTGATCGATTTTGGTACGGCGGAACTGTATGACGGTCTTTGCAATTTGCGTATGGACGACACAAATCCTGAAAAAGAAGATGTCGAGTATGTCAATGCAATAAAAGAAGATATCCATTGGCTTGGATACGACTGGGGCGACCGATTCTACTACGCGTCAGACTACTTCGAGCAGATGTACCAATACGCCGAAGAGCTGATCGAGAAAGATCTCGCGTTTGTATGTGAACAAACGCCGGAAGAGATGCGTCTTTCTCGAGGCACCTTAACATCACCCGGGACGGAAAGTCCGTGGCGTTATCGCGCGAAAGAAGAGAGCATGGATCTTTTCAGACGGATGCGCGCCGGAGAGTTTGCCGACGGAACTTATACGCTCCGTGCGAAGATCGACATGACATCAGGCAATATCAACATGCGTGATCCCGTCATCTATCGCATCCAACATGAGACGCATCACCGAACCGGCGATGATTGGTGTATCTATCCGATGTATGATTTCGCGCACCCGTTAGAAGACGCTATCGAACACATCACGCACTCACTTTGTTCTCTGGAGTTTGAAGATCACCGCCCACTGTACGATTGGGTTATTGAGAACTGTTCTGTTCCCTCGAAACCGAGGCAGATTGAGTTCGCTCGACTCAATATCAATTACACCGTCATGAGCAAGCGCAAATTACGCGCACTTGTCGAAGATGGGCTCGTCGACGGTTGGGATGACCCGAGATTGCCGACGCTGTCAGGT
>CAZBOM010000165.1:3118-3335 GCA_964493375.1 uncultured Mageeibacillus sp.
CCGAGAGAAATGGCGTTTCCAAAGTCGATAGCATGGTCGATATAAAATTCCTCGAACACTGCCTGCGTGAGGACTTGAACGAGCGTGCCCCACGCGCGATGGCGATTCTCGATCCGATCAAACTGACGATCACAAACTACCCGGAAGACAAAACGGAAACGTTCGTCGTGGAAAACCATCCGAACAATCCGGAAGCAGGGTCACATGAAATCACCTT
>CAZBOM010000166.1:0-3324 GCA_964493375.1 uncultured Mageeibacillus sp.
GAACCGCTGGGATAATATTCCAGATGATCGTATCCAAAAAGATCATTTTTTTGCCGTGATCGAGATTCCTCGCGGAAGTAAACAGAAGTACGAGTACGACGAAGAAATCGGCATGCTGAGGCTTGATCGGATTTTGTATACGTCAACTCACTATCCTGCGAACTATGGATTCATCCCGCGCACGCTTTCGGAAGACGGTGACGCGCTCGATGTGTTGGTTCTCTCGACGGAGAGCCTTCTGCCCATGTGCCTCGTCGAGTGCTACCCGATCGGTGCCTTCTCGATGATCGATGACAACCAAGAAGACGAGAAGATCATCGCCATTCCCTACGGCGATCCGCAGATGAGAAGCTGGAATGAGATCGAGGATCTTCCGGAGCACATGATTACTGAGATGCAGCACTTCTTTAGTGTATACAAGGAACTTGAAGGCAAGGGAACGGCGCTCACGAAGATTCACTCGGCCGAATCAGCCAAGCGCGTCATCGAAAAAGCGCTCGCGAAATTTCAAGAACATATCCGAGAGTAAGCGCGTCATCAACCCGCGCACTTGTTTCTTGCGTGACTTTACAAGTCTTTAGAATCCTGTTATTATTTGTTTTCGGTCGCCCACTTGCGAGTGGGTACCTTTTTGAGCAATAAAAGAAAGGAGGAGTGTGAATGCCTACGTTCAACCAGTTGGTTAGAAAAGGGCGGAATCAGCGAGAGAGTAAGACTCACGTCCCTGCTTTGGCGTCGGGGCTCAATACGTTGAAGAGACGTCCGTCATTCTATTCGTCGCCTCAAAAGCGCGGAGTCTGCACGGTCGTTAAAACAACAACACCTAAAAAGCCTAACTCAGCCTTGCGCAAGGTCGCCCGCGTCCGTCTGACAAATCAGCACGAGGTATACGCGTATATCCCTGGCATCGGTCACAACTTGCAAGAGCACAGTGTTGTTCTGATCCGTGGTGGCCGTGTGAAGGACTTGCCCGGCGTGCGCTACCATGTCATTCGTGGAACGCTCGATACAGTCGGCGTCGCGAATCGCAAACAAAGCCGTTCAAAATACGGCACGAAGCGCCCGAAGGTCGCGAAAACCAAGTAGTGTAGCCAGCGGTTGGACAAACATGCAGTCAAAAAACACGCCTCCGATTTTTCTTCGGGCCTGTTTTTGTGCATGACACGTGTCCATATCGTGAGTACCTATGGTTTCGGGTTTCCTAGAAAAGAACCCGCATAATCATGAAAGGAGGGAAGACCATTGCCAAGGAAAGGCCATGTACCCAAGAGAGAAGTGCTGCCGGATCCCGTCTATGGCGACGTTCGCGTCGCGAAGCTGATTAATAATGTCATGCTGGATGGTAAGAAAGAACTCGCGCAAACGATCGTTTACGCCGCGTTTGATCTTATGGAAGACCGCGTCGGGCAAGCGCCTCTGGAAATTTTCAACCAAGCCATGGAAAATGTAATGCCCGTGCTGGAAGTCAAAGCGCGTCGCGTCGGCGGATCGAACTATCAGGTCCCGATCGAAGTGCGCCCAGAGAGACGTCAGACACTTGCATTGCGCTGGATCGTCGTTGCGGCGCGCGCCAGAAGCGAACGGACAATGAAAGAACGTCTCGCTAATGAGTTGATCGACGCGTCCAAACAAACCGGTTCAGCATTCCGTAGGAAAGAAGAGATCCACCGTATGGCAGAGGCAAACCGCGCGTTTGCACACTACAGGTGGTAATTAGTTTTTAACCAATCGCCGATACAGCACTGACGCTGTATCGATAAAGTGATCATAACGAAAAGAAAATAGGAAGTTAAGAATCAGGAGGATTAAAGATGCCAAGAGAATTCTCGCTCGAGAATACAAGAAATATCGGCATCATGGCTCATATTGACGCTGGCAAGACGACCACGACGGAACGCATTCTGTACTACACAGGACGCATCCACCGTCTGGGCGAAACCCATGAGGGCGCCGCTACGATGGACTGGATGCCGGAAGAACAAGAGCGTGGTATTACGATTACGTCAGCGGCGACGACCGCACAGTGGAAAGACTGCCGTATCAACATTATTGATACACCCGGTCATGTCGACTTTACGGTTGAAGTTGAGCGTTCCCTTCGCGTGTTAGACGGGGCCGTGACGGTTCTTTGTGCCAAAGGTGGCGTCGAGCCACAGACAGAGACTGTCTGGCGACAAGCCGATAACTACGGTGTTCCGCGTTTAGCGTACATCAATAAGATGGATATTCTCGGCGCAGACTTTTTCCGCGTCGTGAAGATGATGGAAGAGCGCTTAGGAGCCACAGCCGTCCCGATTCAACTGCCTATTGGTAAAGAAGATTCATTCATCGGCATCATTGACTTGATGTCTATGAAGGCGGAACTCTATCAAGATGAAGATCTTGGGAAAACCATTACGGAAGCTGACATCGATGAGAGTCAGCTCGAGGAAGCGAAAGAATGGCGCGCTCGCATGGTCGAGGCGATCTGTGAAACGGACGAAGCGCTCGCCGACAAATTCCTTATGGATGAGGAAATCACTGTCGAAGAGTTGCGGACCTGTTTGAGAAAAGCCACGATTGCGACGAAAATCATCCCCGTCACCTGCGGTTCTTCTTATAAGAACAAAGGTGTCCAGATGCTTCTCGACGCGATGGTCGATTATCTGCCATCGCCGGTCGATATTCCGCCTGTCGTCGGTATTAACCCGAAGACAGAAGAGGAGACGACGCGCGATGCCGATGACAAAGCTCCTTTCTCAGCGCTCGCCTTTAAGGTTATGACGGACCCATTCGTGGGGCAGCTCTGCTTCTTCCGTGTTTACAGCGGTACGCTGAAAGCCGGTTCCTATGTGATGAACGCGTCAAAAGATAAGCGTGAGCGCATCGGGCGCATCCTGATGATGCACGCGAATCACCGATCCGACGTTGATGAAGTTTATGACGGCGATATCGCCGCGGCAGTCGGACTTCGCAATACGACGACGGGTGACACGTTGACGACGGAGCAGGCACCGATCATTCTCGAAAGTATGGATTTCCCCGAGCCTGTCATTTCCGTTGCGATCGAGCCGAAGTCAAAAGCGAGTCAGGAAAAAATGGAGATCGCGCTGGCGAAGCTAGCCGAAGAAGATCCCACTTTCCGTACGCGCGTTGACACCGAGACAGGTCAAATGATCGTTTCGGGCATGGGTGAGTTACACTTAGCGATTATTGTCGACAGAATGCTTCGAGAGTTCAAAGTCGAAGCGAACGTCGGACAACCGCAAGTCGCTTATCGCGAGACGATCACGAGAACGGCTCGAGGCGAAGGACGCTTTGTGCGACAGACAGGTGGTCACGGCC
>CAZBOM010000167.1:0-3264 GCA_964493375.1 uncultured Mageeibacillus sp.
TCGAAGGCGATAACGTCACCTCTCTATTACCGACGAAATATCATCCTGATTATCTCGGTGATGAGTTGTCTTTCTTTTTGCGAGTTCGCGAGATGCAACGCGACGTATACATCGCGTTATCACAAAACGATCGTTTAATTAAGCGCAAAAAAATGCCCGTCGTCCGACCGGCAGAAATGGTGACATTGAAACTCAATCGAAACGAACTCGATCAGATCGACGCGTCACAACCTTTAAAGGTAAGCATCGAGAACATGTGAAACGAATATTTGATGGGTCATGACGCATCCGTTGAAGGTAAGCATTGAGGTTTAACAGATGGAAACAAGATTAATCTGCATCAGTTGTCCGACAGGGTGTGAACTCACTATTCGAAAAGACGAAACAACGGGAACATTTATTTCGGTCGAAGGAAGCGCCTGCATCCGCGGTGAATCTTTTGCGAGAGCGGAAGTCAATCAACCGGAGCGCATGATGACGTCGGTCGTTGCCATCCGTGGAGCGAAAGCACGCATGCTCCCGGTGATCAGCGAGCGACCACTACCGAAGGGGAAATTAGCCGCCGCTGTGCACGCCATGCGTGAGATCCTTGTCGAAGCGCCCGTGCAAGAAGGGGATATTATCGCGAGAGACATCGTCGGCACAGGCGTTGATATTGTCGCGGCGCGCACATTAGAGAAGCGTCATTAAGGCATTTCCAAGAAATTTGAGAGGCCCAAGCGTCTTCTTTAATCCGGAAACATAATAAGAAAAAACTACATTGGATGAACAATAAATCATAAAGATTGAGGAAAAGCATATGAGTGAATTAATCAAGGCATTGGAAGAAATCGTCGGATCCGAGGACGTGCTCCTCAAGACATCGGTCAGAGCGCAAAAAGCCGTCGACTTGTACGCACTTCGACTGTATCAAAAACACGTCGGATGGGAAGCGACATTGCCGCAGGCGGTCGTTCGCCCTGAGACGACGGAAGAGGTCTCTAAAATCCTTGCACTTTGTAACGAGCACAGCGTTCCCGTCATTCCGTACGGAGGTGGTTCGGGCGTTCTCGCCGGCGCTGAAACGCGCGACGAAAACGTGGTTGTTATCGATTTGGCGCGTTTGAATCGTCTAATTGCTATCGATGAGGTTTCACTTCAAGTCACCTGTGGCGGCGGTATGCTCATCAAAAAATTAGAAGAGATCGTCAATGAAAAAGGTTACAAACTCGGCCATTACCCTCAATCGATGGATTTGGCGCAGATGGGCGGACTTGTGGCAACGCGTTCGACGGGACAATTCTCGACTGGATACGGTGGCGTGGAAGACGTCCTCGTCGGGTTAGAAGCCGTCATGTCTGACGGCTCCATTGTTCGTATCAAGAATGTTCCAAGACGCGCGACCGGCCCTGATCTCAGACATCTATTCCTCGGCTCGGAGGGCGCTTACGCGATAATCACGGAAGTGACCGTTAAGATTTTTCCGATACCGGAGGCTGTTTGGAAGCGCGCTTATCGAGTCAAGACAATGCGCCAAGGTCTTGAGATCATTCGCCAAGTCATGCGAACCGGTATTGAACCGGCTGTCGTGAGACTACACGACTGGCTCGAGTGTGAGAAACCGTATGGCGCTTTTATGGAAGAGAACGAGTCGATGTTGCTCTTCTGGTCGGAAGGGCGAAAAGAGATCGCCGAGGCCGAAGGCGCGATCATCGAGGAAATCGCTGAAGCGAACGGTGCTATATCGGCCGGTGAGAAACCGCTCGATCTATGGTACGTTCACCGCAATGACGCGGCCGATGAATATGAGCAATACGGCGCTATGGGAATTCTGGTCGACACGATCGAAATCGCGTCCGACTGGAATCACATCGCCGATATCTACGAAAAAGCCGTCGAGCGTGTGTACTACGACGTGCCGGAAGTGGCCTTTTTCTCTGGCCATTCATCACATAGTTATATCAATGGCACCAATATTTACTTCCAACTCGGCGCGTTCCCATCGCCCGATGGGGAAGAAGCGAAGCGCGTTTATGACGCCGTTTGGAAAATCGCGATGGAAGTGACATTGGAGCACGGTGGCTCCATCGGTCATCACCATGGTGTTGGAAAACAGCGCGTGCCGTGGATGGAGCAAGAACACGGAGACTCATACGCCTTGATGAAAGCGCTGAAACGTACACTCGATCCAAACGGCATTATGAACCCCGGCACACTTGTCGACGAAGAAAAGTACTTATAGAGAAACAGGATCGTTAGAATGCGTTTTGTCGTTTGTGTCAAACAAGTGCCTGATGAAAGAAATATAGAGACCGACCCGGAGACAGGCTCGCTTCTTCGTGACACGGCCGGATCGATCCCTAACCCTGATGACGCGTTCGCGCTAGAGTTAGCGCGAGCGACAGGGGAGATCGTCGGGCGAGATGCGTGTACGCTTGACGCCCTTACCATGGGGCCGAAACAGTCTCGCTCATCGCTTCGACAAGCGTTATCTCTTGGTTTTGACAGCGCGTACCAATTGACGGATCGCCGTTTTGCCGGTTCCGATGTCTATGTGACAGCAAAGGCGCTCGCGCTCGCCATAGAAAAAACAGGCGGAGCCGACCTTGTGTTTTGCGGCGAGAAATCGTCGGACGGCGATACGGGGCAAGTGCCCGCCGAATTGAGCATCCACTTACAAGCCGCGTATTTGCCTTTTGTGACGGAAGTCTTGGCGATAGCTGATGACCGCATCGTCACGCATTCAATCATCGATGAAAGCGAATATATCATGGAGTCGCGCCTTCCCGCCGTCATCCAAGTGAAAGCCGATTCCATTCAAAGGATCCCGGCGTCATTTCGAGATCGCATGCGCGCGCTGGAGAAGCCCTTAACGCTTATGAAAGCTGATGATCTTTCGGCAGAGGAACTTTTCGGATATCGAAGCTCGCCGACGAGAGTGCGAAAAATGACAGCGCCCGTTCGCACGAGATCGACGGTCACGTTCGAAGGTGAGAAGGCGATAGAACGCTTTCGATCCATTCTCTCGACGATCAGTAGCGATTCGATTCAATCAACAACAATAGAACGAAGAGACAAAACACCATCGATGACGGGAGAGTCAGGACAGAAACAAGCCCCCAACATCGATGAATCGGTCGCGTTGTACGTGGAAGCGAGCCAAAATGGATGTCGAAACGCGTTAGAACTCATCAGTCATCTGCAAACAATTGGAGCGACAAAACGTCACTTATTGACGATTGTCCCAAAGGCAGATAACTTAACGCCCTATCCGCACACCGAATC
>CAZBOM010000168.1:0-3244 GCA_964493375.1 uncultured Mageeibacillus sp.
CGTTAAACCTTTAGTATGTGTAATTCTTGGACTTGATTCATTAATGTTTAAGTTGTTTAACTACGATTTCCGTGTGTCTCAAGTGCTCTCCGCGGCGATGGTGCTTTTTTCAGGCGCATTTCTCATCGCGATTTGGCTCCGTGGTCGAAAGCGCGACAAGATGGTATCGAGTCTTGCAGGTGTTCCATCTGATGTGACAGAGATTACGGAGATTACGGAGATAAAGCCGGAAGAATAATAAGGAGCTTGTTTTTTGGACTGGATAGAAGGAGGCATAAGAAGGACCGTCAACGGTCATCGAAAGTCGCGTGCTGACTATTTTTTCAGCGCGCTCGATTATCGTATGCTCGTCCCGGTGATCGCGCTTGTGATCATCGGCTTAGTGGTTCTCAATACAGTGCTTGCGACAGGTTATGGCGTTGTTTCGTTTGAATACCCCATGAACTTTTTCAAACAGATCGCCGCCGTATTATTGGGTCTCGTCGTCGCCTTTATTCTATGTCTTTTTGAGCCTCCGACGATGCGACTTATCGGGGGAGTTCTCTATATTGTCAGTCTCATACTCCTCATGGTCGTTAAAGTCGATGGATTTCGCGCGGTCGTTGGCGCTGACAGCTGGATTAGAATTCCGTTGTTTGGATCTTTTCAGCCGTCCGAGCTTTCTAAAATTGCCGTCGCGATGGTATCAGGACCTATTTATGCCTCGATGAAAACAGGTGAAATGTCGTTGCCACGTGGTTTTTTACGTCTTGCGATTATCTATGGCATTCCCTTTATGTTTGTCATTACAGAACCTGACCTAGGCACAAGTCTCGTTTTACTTTTCATGTTTCTCAGTACGACTTTTGTGTGGGGGATTCGTTGGCGAGCGATATTGCTTTCCGTTTCAGCGACAGTCTTTGTGATCTTGCCGCTCGCGTGGAATTTCGCTCTCAATGTGACACAGAAAGAGCGTATCATGACGTTTTTGTTCAGAGGGCATGACAAGACGGCTTCTTACCATATCAATCAATCGCTTGCCGCTGTCGCTTCAGGCGGATTAGTAGGTAATCGAGCCGGTGAGAATGTCAGTGTTCCCGTCAAAGAGTCGGATTTTATCTTCCCGGCCATTTCGGAACAACTCGGATTAATTGGAACGACGATTGTTATTCTATTAGCCGCTTACTTTATTTACCATACGCTCCGCGTTGCGGGGAAAATTCACACTAAATCGCCGCAAGAAGCCTATATTATGGTGGCGCTCATTTCAAGTGTCGCATTTCATTACATTGAAAATATAGGTATGACCGTTGGTCTGCTCCCCATCACAGGCATCCCTCTTCCATTTATTAGCTACGGTGGGTCGGCGATGATCTCGAATTTTCTTCTGCTCGGCGTTTTGCTTAACTATTCGATGAATAATAATGAAAAAGTCTTCACATAACATGGCTTGGGTGAGAGTTTTATCAGGAGATTGAGACAATGAGAATACAGCTCTGTGCAGCAACGTGCGTTTATGGTGATATTGACGCTAATATAGCGACGATTGAGCAAGAAGCGAAGGAAGCAAAAAAGACAAACGCTGATCTTATCCTTTTTGGCGAAGCTTTTTTGCAAGGTTTTGAAGCGATAACGTTCGAATATCGCCATGATGCAACCGTAGCATTAGGACTACATAGCGTGCCGATCGCACGCGTGAGAACGATCGCGCGCGATCAAGGTGTTGGCATAGGTTTTGGATTTTTTGAGAACGATCATGGCGCATTTTATGCTTCCTACATGATCGTCGGCAAAGATGGTGAGATTATCCATCTTTATAAGCGCGTATCTGAAGGTTGGAAAATCCCAGGCGCTAATGCCGATTACCGTGAAGGAAAAGAGTTTTCTATCTTTGAGTTTGAAGGTCGCCAGTTAGCCGTCGTTGTATGCGGAGACATGTGGGAAGATCATTTGCTTGACCCCATTCTCGATCTCAATCACGAAGTCGATCTCTTTTTATGGCCGGTGCACACCGATTATGCGATCGACGTTTGGGAAAATGGCGGTGAGCATGAAGCTTATATTGAGCGCACCTCAATATTGGCGAAGCCGATCGCGTTCATCAACAATTATGTAGAGACTGAAGATCTCGCCAAAGGCGGAGCTTACATCTGGCATCAAGGGAAGGAAATCGCCGCTTTACCACCGGGAGCACCGGGTCGCTTACTTTTCGACTGTTCAACGAACACATACAGCAAGAGTCAAAACCTTTGCATCGAGTTTCGATACAAAGGTTTTTTCAATTGCGACAATTTTCATTTTTCATCTTGTGCCATGTCAAAGGAAAATGTCTGCGATAATTAAAAACTTCCTTATGAACGGGCTGATAAGCAGAGCTTCCAAAACGTCTTTTTCGTTATTGTTTTCTTGAAATTTGACTCAGACGATCAATATTTCAATTCTTTTTAATAAATAGGTGGGGAAATAAGGTATTTTTTCGAAAATAGTGGTGAAATGTGGTATTCTATGACAAATAAGTGGTGAATTGTGGTAGAATGCTTGCAATAGTAGGAGGAGTGAAGTTGTGGCTCGCTATACCCATACAGTCGACAACAAAGGTCGCGTCATCGTTCCCGCAAAATTGCGAGAAGAACTTGATGGCGTTTTGATTGTGACTCAAGGAATCGACGAGGGTTTTTTGGCGGCTTACACGCCCGAGCAATTTGATGCGATCAAGGATCAAATTCTCAACCACTCCAGCACCGGCCATGAAATTAGAAAACTAAAACGCGATGTTTTGGGATCGTCTACTGTTTGCGAATTCGACGGTCAAGGCCGAATGTCTGTGCCATCTTTTCTATGGAAACACATTCAAGTCGAACCGGGTGAAGAAATCTGTTTCATTGATGTGTTTGACAAAATCGAAATTTGCTCGCAATCCTTCTTTGATCAGAGCCAAGAGGAGGAAACGCCACTAGCTGAAATGGATCTGAGCCGCTATGACATTCGTGGATTATGATGCGTGGCATGTGCCGGTACTACTTGAGAGCGTGATCGAATCACTGTCAGTGAAACGTGATGGCCTTTATATAGATCTCACGGCAGGCGGCGGCGGTCACAGCTCAGCTATATTGGAAAAACTTGGGAAGGGCGGAAGACTTCTCGTCGCTGATCGAGATCCTGAAGCCTTGGAAGTTTGCAAACAAAGGCTGGAGCAAATCGAGACAAGCGCGACGTTTGAGGTGGTTCGAGCATCGTTTAGTGATTTCCCCGGATGGCTTCGCGA
>CAZBOM010000169.1:0-714 GCA_964493375.1 uncultured Mageeibacillus sp.
TCACCACTTCGAATAATAAACTCGCCTTTTTTATACCGACGCAAAACAGGAGCGAGACAACCGCGCACCGCCTCAATCTCCGGTTCATCGAGTCCCTGAAACAAAGTTGAGTGCCTCAACATCAACATGTGGTTATCAATCGATTTCTTCATAGCTAACTCTCTCTCAACTTCGATAAAATCTAATAGAAATAATTTGCCGGAACGTTGTTACTACAACAGACTTGTTGCTTTTCCTATAATATCATAGACAAAAGAGATTCACTGTGGTCGTTGTTTTCATTAATTTGACTCCGATCACTCGAGACACAAAAAATCGTGGCAATCTGTTTAAAAACAGAATCATTTCAGCCACACAACACATGGCTCATTGAGCCATGAACAGACTTCATTCAACACAGAAAAACGTAACGATTTTTTACAAAACAAAAAAGGAGAGACTTATGAGTATGTTTTGTTTCCAGTGCCAAGAAACCGCGAAGGGGACGGGCTGTACTGTCCGCGGTGTTTGTGGCAAAACAGCGGAAGTCGCGACTTTGATGGATCTTTTGATCTATTCCACAAAAGGAATCGCGAACATTATTGTCCACAACAAGATGAATGTCGAAGAATTACAAGAAGTTAATCACGAAGTGATCAAGTCATTATTCATGACCATCACGAACGCCAACTTCGACGAGGCCGTCGCCAAGTACCGCCAGGGGCTCGAACTCTG
>CAZBOM010000169.1:724-3124 GCA_964493375.1 uncultured Mageeibacillus sp.
CAGATAAAACTGATGTTGCGTTTGCGCGACGAGCTAGCGGCGAAAGGCTCCGTCAAAGTTGACCACGATTCAGTGACGTTCCAAGTTGACACGCGTGAGGAAATGCTGGAGAAAGCCGCGTCCATCGGCGTACTCTCGACTGAGAGCGAGGATATTCGCTCACTTCGCGAACTCAACATTTACGGCCTTAAAGGGATGGCGGCCTACACAAAACACGCTGTCAATCTCGGCAAGGACGATCCTTCCATCTACGAGCATATCTACGAAGCGCTCGCCGCGACCACCGACGATTCCTTGACGGCTGACGAGCTCGTCGCGCTCACATTAAAAACAGGTGAATTCGGTGTCAAATCGATGGCGTTACTTGATGAGGCCAACACCTCCACCTATGGACACCCGGAAATCACGATGGTCGATATCGGTGTACGAAACAACCCTGCCATCTTAATCTCAGGGCACGATCTTCACGATATGGAACAACTGCTTGAACAAACAAAAGGGACGGGCGTCGACGTTTACACGCACGGTGAAATGCTCCCCGCTCACTACTATCCCGCTTTCAAAAAATACGATCATTTCGCCGGCAACTACGGCGGTTCATGGTGGAAACAAAAAGAAGAATTCGTCCCGTTCCACGGCCCCATCCTCTTCACGACAAACTGCATCGTCCCCACGACGAATGAGGAAGTGCTCGCTCGAATTTTCACAACAGGCGCGTCAGGTTACCCCGGTTGTCGTCACATTGAAGCCGATGAAAATGGCAATAAAGATTTCTCTGAGATTATTGAACTTGCCAAAACGCTCCCGCCTCCGGAAGCGATTGAAGAAGGACAGATCGTCGGCGGTTTCGCTCACCATCAAGTCGTCGCACTTGCCGACAAAGTTGTCGATGCTGTCAAATCGGGAGCCATCAGAAAATTCGTCGTCATGGGCGGATGCGACGGGCGCATGAAGTCGAGAAGTTACTACGCCGAATTTGCCGAAAAACTTCCAAAAGACACCGTGATCTTGACAGCCGGTTGCGCGAAATATCGCTACAACAAGCTCGATCTCGGTGACATCGGCGGTATCCCGCGCGTTCTTGACGCAGGACAGTGCAATGACTCGTACTCACTCGCGCTCATCGCGATGGCGCTGAAAGATGCTTTCGGACTCGAAGATATCAACGACCTGCCGATCGTCTACAACATCGCCTGGTACGAGCAAAAAGCCGTCATCGTCCTGCTCGCCCTGCTCTATCTCGGCATCAAAAACATCCACATAGGCCCGACACTCCCCGGCTTCCTCTCACCGCACGTCGTTAACGTCCTCGTCAACCACTTCGGTCTCGCAGGCATTACAAGTGTTGACGAAGATATGGAAATGATGATGGCGTAACTTTTGGACGTCGACGAAAATATGACGTGGATGATCGCCTATTGATAAAAACAACTGATAGAACTGACAGAATTTTCTAAAAGCCAGCTTCGATGTCATCCATTAAAACGTTAAGCATTAGCTGGTAAATCTAGCAAAATAAAAAAATCGAGCCATGTCGCTCATACAACAAAAGGTCATCCGAACGGGTGGCCTTTTGTATTGTTATTCCTCTTGGGAAAATTGGTTCAATATTTCATTTCATGTTTTGCAAATTGTACAAATTTCTAACCGCATATTCTCACTATTATATGCGTTTGCATAATTATTTTTCCTCCAGTATCATTGAAAAGGATCTACCATGTGGTAGATCCTTAGCCACTTTCACAAAGTGAGGCCCCAAAGGGCGGAGTCGATAAATCGTTATTTGAACTTATTGTGTAATTTCAGATGGTAGTCAAACATCTGACATTGCTATCGTACCAGAATCACAAGGAGAATGCAATTTCATGAAAAACAGTGCTAACCCTATGCAATCCGAACAACAAAAACAAAAACCATATTTCCTAGGGCTCGACATGGGAACCAATTCCTTAGGATTTGCCGTGACAGATCAGCAATACAATGTCATTAGGAAACGAGGTCGTCACATATGGGGCATACGTCTTTTTGAAAAAGCTCAAACTGCAGCTGCTACACGACAATACCGAGCTGCAAGACGTCGTCGGAAACGTGAAAAGGAAAGGGTTGAATTTGTTTTTAGTGATGCACTTAAAGAAAAAGATTCTGGATTCTTACAGCGTTTACAGGATAGTTTTTTCTATCCTGAAGATAAAAGCGTTGAACAAAAGCATTCATTGTTTAATGATTCCGATTTTACAGATACTGATTATCACAAGCGTTTTCCAACGCTTTACCATTTACGTAAGCATTTGATTGATCATCAAGATAAGCAGGACGTGCGTTTTGTTTATCTTGCGTTAATCCATATTATGAAAAACCGCGGGCACTTCCATTATCCCGGGCAAAGCTACAACCCAGAGC
>CAZBOM010000170.1:0-3093 GCA_964493375.1 uncultured Mageeibacillus sp.
CTCAATTCTCCGGGAGGGATCCTCTTCCCTCAAGCGTGGTTTAAAGGACAGTTACATTGGATAAAAGCATAGAGCATCAAGTTAATCTGACGCATACAATGCTCTGATCAAAAGGCTCAGAGACATATAATGAAAAAACACGATATTCACGTCTCACCCCAACAGAAGATATGACGCGGTAAAAAAAGGTTTAAATCTAAGTTTATTGATTGTTATATAACACTACTCTAACTCAAATGCACCGATATAAAGCTGGTAGTATTGTCCGCCTTCTTCAATCAGTTGCTCGTGTGTACCGCGCTCAATGATGCAACCGTCTTCCATCACCATGATGACATCAGCATCTTGAACGGTTGACAGGCGATGCGCGATGGCGAAAATCGTGCGACCTTTCATAAGAGCATCCATCCCGTGTTGGACGATCGATTCAGTACGCGTATCAATCGAGGAGGTCGCTTCATCGAGAATCATCACGGGCGGGTCGAGAACGGCAGCGCGCGCAATCGAGATCAATTGGCGCTGACCTTGTGAAAGATCGCTCCCGTCACCTTCGAGAACGGTTTCATAACCATGTGGAAGCATGCGGATAAACCCGTCTGCATTGACGAGCTCCGCCGCGCGGATACACTCCTCATCGGTCGCGTCGAGTTTTCCGTAGCGGATGTTGTCCATGACCGTTCCGGAAAATAAATTGACCTCTTGGAGAACGACGCCGAGCGAACGGCGTAGGTCGGCCTTTTTAATTCGCTTAATATCGATTCCGTCATAGCGAATTTCGCCATCTTCGAGTTCGTAAAAGCGATTGATCAAATTCGTGATCGTCGTCTTACCGGCCCCCGTCGCGCCAACGAGCGCTACTTTTTGGCCGGGCTTGGCGTAAAGATTGATATCGCGAAGAACGAGTTTCCCAGGGACATAAGCGAAATTCACATCGTAGAAACGAATATCGCCTTTGAGCTCCGTGTAAGTGAATGAGCCGTCCTCTTGCGGGATTTTCCACGCCCAGACATCAGTTCGATCACAGCATTCGGCAATCTCGCCGTTCTCTCTTGTGGCGTGAACAAGCGTGACAACCCCTTCATCGTGCTCGCTTTTTTCATCCATCACTTCAAAAATACGAGACGCGCCGGCGAGCGCTTGGACGACCATGTTAAATTGCATCGATATCTGCCCGATCGGGTTCACGAAACCGCGCGACAAGGTAATGAATGAAATAACCGTGCCGACTGTCATCGCCTCCGTTCCCGTAAAACGCCAGTTGGGAATGCCGAGAATACCGATGGCCCCTCCGACAATACCGAGAAGCACGTAGAGAAGGAATCCCATACCGACAACGACAGGCATCGTAATCGTCCCGTACTTGATCGCTTGGCTCGCGTTTTGGAACAGTTCATGCGTTTTTTCATTAAACGTTTCCGTGACTTTTTGTTCGCGGTTAAACACTTTAATGACTTTCTGTCCGTTGATCATTTCTTCAACGAATCCGTTGACATCGCCCATCGCGATCTGCTGCTTCACAAAATACTTAGAGCTACGTTTGACAATCGCCCGCACGAGTAAAAGAAGTGCGAAGGCAAATAGCACAACGAATAATGTGAGGTTTAAACTCAGGAACAACATCGCGCCGAACGCGGCAGCCGTCGAAAATAACGACTGAACCATCGCGGGGAAACTCTGTGATATGGCGACACGCAACGTATCGGCGTCACTTGTAAAGCGGCTCATGATGTCGCCGTGCGCATGTGTATCGAAATAGCGAATCGGCAGTGTCTGGACGTGTTCGAATAGATTGTCACGGATGATTCGAACGGTGCTCTGCTCGACGACGACCATGATGCGGTTGTATCCCCATATCGCGAGAATACCAATGCCATAGACGACAGCCATCGTGATGATGATGCGGATAATCCCCGAAAAGTCACGGCTCCCTTGAGCCACCATCGGGAGAATCTGCTCATCAATCAGGGCGCGGAGGAACAGCGATGTCGCGGCTCCCGCCAACGCGCTCAAAATAATACAGATCAAGACAATCACAAGCCGGAGCTTGTACGCGCCCATATAAGAGAGAAGGCGCTTGATCGTGCCCGGGTTGATATGGCGTTTACCCTTATCGTGTTTTTTTACGTTTTGACCTTCGGTCACGTTCTTTTCACTCTCTTGCCTATTAGTGATCGGTTCGACAACACGATTTCTCTTCGACTTACGAGGCATGTAGAATACCTCCTCTGTTCTGAGAATCATAGACTTCGCGATAGATCGCCGAAGTTCGTAGCAGGTCATCGTGCTTGCCGCAGGCGTGCACCTTACCGTCATCCATGACAACAATCATGTCGGCTTCTTGGACGGAAGCCACGCGCTGCGAAATGATGATCTTTGTCGTTCCGGGGATGTCTTCGAGTAGCCCCTGACGAATCCGACGATCTGTCTTCGTATCGACAGCGCTTGTCGAATCGTCAAAAATGAGGATCTTCGGATTTTTAAGAAGAGCGCGCGCGATACAAAGTCGCTGTCGCTGCCCTCCGGACACATTCGTCCCTCCGCGCTCGATGTGTGAATCATAACCATCGGGCATCGCTCGGATAAATTCATCGGCTTGAGCCACTTGACAGGCGCGAATCATCTGCTCGTCCGTCGCGTCCTCATTGCCCCAACGCAAATTGTCTTTGATCGAACCGGAAAAAAGCTGGTTCTTCTGCAACACGACCGATACTTGGTCGCGCAACGATGCGAGATCATAGTCGCGAACGTCAATCCCACCGACTAACACACGACCTTCGACCACATCGTAGAGTCTGGGAATCAACTGAACGAGCGTCGATTTCGAGGAACCTGTCCCGCCCAATATGCCGACGGTCGCACCTGACGGAATCGACAAATTGATGTTGTCAAGCGCCGGTTTTTCCGATTCACTCGAATAAGCAAACGTCACATTCTCGAAAACGACAGAACCGTCCGGCACATCAAAACGAGGATCGGGTCCGTTTTGCAGATTACTTTTCTCTTCCAGCACTTCGGTGATTCGTTCGACGGAAGCACGCGAGATCAAGAAAAAAATGAAGACGTTGGAAAGGAGCATCAGACTCATAAGAATCT
>CAZBOM010000171.1:0-3064 GCA_964493375.1 uncultured Mageeibacillus sp.
CTATTGAACGAAGCATACTAATCCGGCAACCACGCGACGAGGAAAGCTTTCACGACAACATCTCGCTTCAAGGGGCGGATCGTTGTCGTGTCGATCTCGTCGACGGCCGCTTCATAACGCGCGCCAACAGCTTCGAGATCTTTTTTCATGTTTTCTTCGAGCATGGCCAATTGTTGTTCGACGCGCTCGTATGATTCTTCGGCGCGTCCGACATTGCTCGATGATTTCTGCGCGCGTGACGCGCTCTTCGCCGCTGTCGATGAACGATAAATGGTCGACTGATTGATCAGCGATTTCCCAAGAATGGAACCGAGAATCGCGGAACCGAAGGAGATTGCTGTCTGTCGTTTCGCGTCTCTCGCCTGGTCTTTCGTTCGCTCGATTCGTTCTTCGGCTTTGGCGAGCTTTTCTTCGATCGCGAAGCGTTTTTTCTCGTATTTTTCTTCGATGGTGTCGAGTTCTTTATCACGCAGTTCGCGCGCGGCCATTTGCACACGCGCCGCAAAATCGCGTTCGCTCTCTTCCGGCCCCGACACTAAACCCAACTTCGCGTGTCTTCGCAGTGTTAATTCGGCGTCGCGCCACACCGTATCAACGAGAGCGCGTTGCCAAGCGGTGAAGCTCGTCTTATTCTTTGCCTCCGGAGGAAGCGGCTTATATTGCGCGCCCGCCGGCGGTTCGGAGACGAGATCGTGAAGCCCGATCTCACGATCGATGACATCTTCCCAATCGACGGGAACGACCGCTCCCCCAAGTGGCGTGAATCGAGCGACTGTCTCCGTATGAGAGATGCCTTTTTTGTCGTCTTGGTAATACACCGTGAGAAAACCGGCCAAGGTGGGCTTATACAGTTGCCCTTGCATTCCCGGCAAATAGCTGACGGCAATACCGGCCGGCAGCTGTGGCGCCACTTTCGCGAGATCATCGCCGGATCCACCGAGAAAGCCGGCTCCGCTTGGCGGTGCGTCGACTGGCTGTGGCACTATCCCCGGCTGTCCTTCGTAAGGAGGCACGGGCTGAACGGGAGCTTGCGGCGGATACGGTTGAGCCATCCCCGCCTGTGGCGCGAAAGCTTGCGGTGCAGTGAAAGATTGTACAGGCGGCAGAGCGGCGGGCACACCGTACGGCATACCGGCGGGGGCTCCGCTTGCGACTTGCGCGCTCGGTTGTTTTCCGACGAGGCGTCTGATCTGATCTCTCGTCAGAGGTCCGGCCAAATACGACATGCAGAATCGCGTCTGGAACAAGGTCGGCGAGCCTCCCTTAGCGGGGCGCATCACGAATTGGCGTTGCTTCAAACCGGCGATCAAATTACCGAGTTCTGACTTCGAGGCACCTTCGATCGATTCGTCGGAGATCCCTTCGAGTAGTTTCATACGATCACGTTCCGTCGTCAGCCTCCCGACAAACCACGTGCCGACATTCGACAACCCTTTATAATCAATGTCGGCCGGGTTTTGCGTGGACAACACAATGCCGAGCCCGTAAGCGCGCGCCGTTTTCAACAGCGTCAACAGCGGACGTTTAGAGGGAGGTTCGGCGACAGGCGGGAAGTAACCGAAGACTTCATCCATGTAAAACAAGGCCCGAAGCGATTGCGTACCTTGTTCCGAACGCATCCATGTCACGATTCGGTTGAGGAGTAGCGTGACAAAGAACATTCTCTCGGCGTCCGCGAGATGCGAGAGCGTGAGCACTGAAATTTTCGGTTTTCCTTGCGGTGTGTAAAGCAGTGACTGAATATCGAAAGGCTCACCTTCCATGAAAGCCGCGAATGCCGGTGAGGCGAGCAGGTTATTAAAGCGAAGCGCCAGCGCGAAGCGCTCTTTCTCAGGTATATACGTCTCGATATCCATGACACCGACCGTTGAGATCGGCGGCTTGCTGATCCAATGAATCATCGACGCGAGCGTAAACCCCTGTCCTTCCGCCCACGCTTTACGAATCAAGAGCGAAAGAAAGACGTGTTCGCGACTGGAGACGGGATCTGCGTTGATTCCCACGAGATGCAGCAAGCTCGTCGCCGTCGTCGAGACGACTTCCTGAAACAACTCGGGATCGGACAGAACGGCCGGTGACGGCTGTTGGAACAAACCTTCTAAGGAGAGCGGGCGACCGAATTGTCCGCCGGGCGTATAGAGAGCAAAGTCTGCATTCTGCTTCATTGCGCGGATACGCTCACCATTTTGATCTGAATCGGCGAGACCTTTGCGCCAGACAGACGCCTTTTTCTCGGCGAGTTCCGCGATCGTCAATCCCTCGGTTTCAGCTTCTTCCGGATGAACCCACGGTTCAAAATCAGAGGCGAGCAAATCGGGAAACGTGAGCAACAAGTTGCCCATGTCGCCTTTCGGGTCGACGACAATCGCGGGAATACCGTCCATTGCCGCTTCTTCCAAGAGACAGACGCCCAGCCCTGTTTTACCGCTTCCTGTCATCCCGACACACATCGCGTGTGTCACGAGATCACGTGAGTTCAACAACATATAGTGTTCTTGATTGTCTGCGCCGACATCGCCGCTTTCCGTGCCCAGATAAAAAACACCGAGCTTTTCATATTGAGCCATACACGTCCTCCTCCTATGAGTTCGCCAGTCCCTTGTTCAGAAGGATTCACCGAATGCCTTCAGTGAACCCTTCTCAAGTTTAGTTTTCTTCTTTATTACTGTTTAATATAAAACTCGCCAATTTTCGCCAACGCCCTGCTGATAATTTGGCAGATGACCTTACCGGTTTAGTCTGGCGATCAAATCTGTCTTGTCGAGTTCTTCGAGATCGGGGCGGCAACGGATCGGCTCGCCGGCCGCGCGCAACGCGTTGACGACATCTTTCAGTCCGCTCCCCGTCACGAGGCATGTCACCGTCTCGCCCGGCTTGATGATCCCCTGCTCCATCGCGCGTTTGACACCGGCGAACGATGTGACACCGGCAGGCTCACCGAAGACACCTTCGACAGAGCCCATGGTGCGCATCGCGGCGAGAATGTCTTCATCCGGCACGGCAATCCACGCTCCGTTCGAGGCCGAGACGGCACGAAGCGCTTTGACGGGATTTCTCGGGACGC
>CAZBOM010000172.1:0-2958 GCA_964493375.1 uncultured Mageeibacillus sp.
CATCGTATGACGAAAGTGATTACGACGAGCGGCCTACAACGAGCACGAAACCAGTCGCTCCCGTTAAACCACCCGCTACGGACGACGACTCCGGTTACGATGATTCCAAATTTGATGACTCGGGTTATGAAGAGTCAAATGATGATCGTAACGCCGGCCAAACCGGCCAAAAGACAACAAGCCAAAATAACTCGGTGGGAGACGACTCCGAGTATGACGACTCCGAATATGATGACTCTGAAGTTGACGATTCCGAGTACGATGACTCGCCCTACGACGATTAATTCTCTTCGACCCCGGTTTTACGAAAGACGGTCCGTATTCTATATCAAGCGAGCAGCCCGGTTGCTCAAAATGAAGAAACATCGTTTTATTGATTATTACATTGATCCTAAGCTTGAGCCTGATGGTTGGCTGTGCTAGTCCGTCAGCCGGTTTCGATTCTAAAGAAAAGAAAACAGGAAAAATCACCCTATCCGTCAACCCCAAGATTGAATTGATGTTTGATGAGGCGGGCAAGGTAGAATCGGTGACTCCATTGAAT
Organism: uncultured Mageeibacillus sp.; assembly: GCA_964493375.1. Classification (GTDB taxonomy): domain Bacteria; phylum Bacillota; class Clostridia; order Saccharofermentanales; family DTU023; genus UBA4923. Next base: position 545 of record CAZBOM010000172.1, read on the forward strand.
AAGGATGGCGAAAATATTGTCGCCGCGCTGTTGAACACCTCCGGTCAAGAAACACGTGATACCGTCGTTGAGATAGTCCGCTTAATTGTTGAGAAAGGCTATCTTAAGCTAGAAGACCAGGGCAAACACATTAAAATAGAGATCGAGGAAGGCTCCTTTATCCCTTCGGCTGACTTCATGAAAAACATTGTTGGCGATGTCAAAGTTTACTTGCAGAATCAAGACCTGAACAATCACATTATTGTCGAAGATGACAGTCAATATGACCTCAGTGATTTCGGCGAGAGTGACTATGACAAACGCAATCAAGATCAAACATCGCCCGGCGGCGCGGTAGTCGTGGATGTTGACGGTCATTCTGATTACGACGATTCAAATTATGAAACGAAGGATGACGATTCTGACTACGATGACTCTGATTATGATGATTCAAAGTATGGCAACAAGAAACCGGTCGTTCCGAAGACAAACCCTAAAAAAGATGATGACAGCCCTTACGACGACTCGAATTACGACGATAGTAAGTACGACGAGAAAGACGACGATACAGACTACGACGATAGCAAGTACGACGACAAAGATGACGATACGAACTACGACGATAGCAAGTATGATGACAAGGACGACGATTCCAATTACGACGACAAAGACGACGACTCGAACTACGACGAAAGCGACTACGACGACAGCAACTACAATGGCTAAACAAAGCGATAAAAAACAGTTTCGACATGAACTGAAAATTCAGTTGAATCAAGCGGATGAAATACTCCTTCGCTCCCGATTAAGTAGAGTATTTGAAACCGACTTACACGCTGACTCACACGGTACCTACCGTGTGAGCAGTTTGTATTTTGACACGTGGAACGATCAAGCATTGCGCGAGAAGCTTTCCGGTCTTCAAATACGAGATAAATATCGCATTCGCTATTACGGAGAAGATCTCAGTTTTATCCGATTAGAGAAGAAATCGAAACACGGTTCTGTCTCGCATAAAAGTCAATGTCGTTTGACCCTAGAACAAGTAAAACGAATACTTGATGGCGAGATCGATTGGATGCTCGACTCTACCGAGCCGTTACTGGTCGATTTCTACATAAAAATTCGCCACGAAGGGATGAGACCGACTTCAATCACAAGGTATGATCGCACCGCTTATCGCCACGAAGCAGGTAATGTGCGTTTAACCATTGACCGAAATCTGCACATCAGCTGGGATCCGGCTGATTTTTTAGTGACGGATAAACCTTTGTTCCCAACGGCTGACCCGGCCATTCTCGAGATAAAATACGATGAATTTTTGCCTGACATTGTGCGTCAAGTAACGGGATTATCAGGACGACGTGCGGCAGCCTTCTCGAAATATGCTGCCAGCCGAAGATATGATTAGTGGAGGTGTGAAGTGAGCTTTCAAGACATTTTTAAATCGAGCTTTCTGCGAAACATGCGAAGCATTAACCTAGTGGATATGGTGCTGGCGTTGGCGCTGTCATTTATCATCGGGTTGTTCATCTATTATATTTATAAAAAATCATATACAGGTGTCATGTATTCTGCCAGTTTCGGGTTGACCTTGATTGCACTAAACATGATTACGACACTTGTTATACTGGCCGTCACGAGCAATGTCATTTTGTCTTTAGGGATGGTCGGCGCGCTGTCGATCGTGAGGTTTCGTTCAGCGATCAAAGACCCCATGGATATCGCCTTTCTGTTCTGGAGTATTGCCGCGGGCATCGTTCTAGCGGCCGGTTTGATCCCTTTGGCTGTCCTCGGCTCGCTGATGATTGGGCTCGTCTTGTATCTGTTTAGCGTAAAGGGATCGGGAGAGCAACCCTATATTCTCGTCGTTCATGTCCCTCAAGCCTCAGAAGATAGCGTGCTGGAACATGTGAAGCAGGCAACAAAGCGCTGCGTCATCAAAAGCAAAATTGTAGAGCAAACTCAGATTGAGTTGAATCTCGAATTGCGCCTCAAAAATCAGGACACAGAATTTATCAATGTTTTAGAATCGCTTGGCGCCACGCGAACAGTCCTTGTTTCATACAATGGCGATTATTTGGGATAAGTCATGATTAAGCATCGCCATCTCGACAAATGGATTATCGGGCTGGTCGTCTTGTGTACGGCTATCATCCTGTATTTGATATTTATCCCGAAGGAGAGCAACCCTCTGTTGACGCCTCCCCCTTATCAAACCAGGTTGTTTGATGACAGCAAAATCCATACGATTGACATTATTTATAACGATTGGGATGGTCTGTTGGCGAATGCCTTAAAAGAAGAATACCGCGAAATGTCTTTGGTCATTGATGGCGAGCGCTTCGATCATATCGGATTGCGAACAAAAGGCAACAATTCACTTAGGCTGACTGAGCGCTATGGTCATAAGCGTTTCAGCCTAAAAATCCAGT
>CAZBOM010000173.1:0-2955 GCA_964493375.1 uncultured Mageeibacillus sp.
AACTAGCGCACGAAAACGCTGATGTTCACCTTCGCTACACGGACGACAACTTCGAAAGCTATGACAATATCTTTCGAAAAGCGAAATTCATCCCGACAAACAAAGAAAAACGCCGATTGATCGAAGCACTGAAAGTACTTTCAACGGGTAAAAATCTCGAGCAGGCGATTGATGTCGAGCAAGTATTGCGCTTCTTCGTTCCTCAGGTATTCGTCGTTAACATCGATAGCTACATCGGGCCGACCGGTCACAACTATTTCCTGTATGAAGAAAATGGCATCTTAACAATGCTCCCATGGGATTACAATCTGGCGTTCGCGACCTACTCACTCGGGATGCCTAATCCGGTCAACGATGCGCGACTTTATGTCAATTACCCGATTGACACACCGGGAGCGGGTGAATACATGCTAAAACGCCCTCTGTACCATCAATTGATGCTACAACCTGAATACCATCAGCGCTACCACGACTTGGCTGAATATTTTGAGTCAGGTCGTTTTGAAGCCAAGCTCGCCAAGCTCGTCAAAAAGATTTCACCTTATGTCGAGCGCGATCCAACGGCGTTCATCGACTATCCCGATTTTCTGCAAGGTGTAAAAGCATTTCGAGAATTTAATTTGCTCCGAGCGAAAAGCGTACGTGGACAGCTCTCCGGGACAATCCCTTCTACGTGGAAAGGGCAGAACAAAGACGACTCAAACTTCGTTGATGTGGGTGATCTATGGATTCCAGACATGGGCGAAATCGCTGACTTGAAGAAAAAAGGTCATTAATTTATCGGCTATTTAATCTATCCAAAAAATTCTATTTTCTTGTATCCTTTATCCTTCTCAGTCTAATAGCAGGGGATTCTTCCTGTTGATCAACAAAAGAATCAAAGCGGAGACGGGGACAATTCCGATCCAGATGAGGGGATAGACGATATGCCCCACACTCGTTTTCATGATGAAGATGGGAAGGAACATCCCCCAGAAATTCGCGAACACATGAAGCAAAATAATGTAGTGTAGCTTGTTCGTCTTGACATAAATAGTCGCCCAAATGATGCCGAGCACGAAGGCTGATGCGAGCTGCGACAGTCCTTGCGAAAAAGTATGTGGCACGGCAAACAAAACAGCGCTCAGGAGAATCGCCCACTTATTCCCATACTCGAGCAATCTCTCAAGGACGAGTTTTCTAAACACAAACTCCTCGACAATTGGATTAAAGACGAGCAAAAGAAAAGCGTAGAAAAGAAGCTCCGCCCCGCCCCACGACGGTACTGACATTTGTTTTTTATTCCCGGCAATGATAAAAGCGGAGCTGACAAGAAAGATCGCGAGCATACTCAAGCCCGATTGAACGATTGCTAAATAGAAGAAACGAGAAAGCGGTATGGTTCTCGTTTCAATCGATGTCGCTTTGACTTTTATCAGGAATAAACAGGCGATAGGAAGGGCAATCCCGTACGGAACGAGCATCGAGCTCAACAAGCTGCTTGCCAAATCGCTGACATGGGGATCTAGCAGAGGCGCCAGAAACATCGAATACAATTTCGTCAACGCGAACAGAAGCGCCACGGAAAAAGTAACGATGATCGCGGATCGCCATTTGTTCAACTTAATTTTCTTTGCCATGCCCTAAAATCTTCTAGCTTAAATAATCGAACCTTCGACGTAGAATGATCGAATATTCGACGGGAACACCGTTTGGCTATCTTCAAGAAATCTATCAATATCTTGCAACAGAAATAGATCGCTTAATACTAGGATGTGCAAGTCTTATTTTGCATTCATTACTTACATGCAAGCGATTTGTTAAATAGAAGGGAGGTGTGCTTCTCAAGAAGCATGCAACCTTTAAGTCGAGAGTCAGTTTGCCCTATGTTGTATGTTTTTACTGTTTCGAAACTGAAGACCTTAACCGATAAGTCTGCGTTTCGCTTTGGAGCTCAAAACCATGTTTCAAAAGCGCCTCTAAAGCGGCTAATTCAGTATCTTCCAAGAAATAGAGGACACTCCTTGATTGTTCGAGGAGATAATTTGTGTAGCGTATAGTGAGGTCCACCAAATCAGCGTTGTCAAACGGTATCACGGCAAAGATCTCAGCTTCGTGCTCATCTACGAATACGCCTTGCGCTATGCCGATCACCTCATCGCCTTCCACAAACAAGACCAAATCTCTTCGTTCGATGTTTTGCAGGAGTCGCTCCGTGTCCCAATAATAATCACTGAAATAACAGTCGGTGTAAGGTCTTGCGCGATCAAAGTTGTGTCTATCTATTTTGATCATTTTTACTCGATCAAGAAGCGGGGCATTGATTATTTTTTAACAAGGATATATCACAATGCTCGAAGCCTTTATTTTTGACAATATCAATCAACTCGACGTTCGCCTTTTCAACCGTCAAATAGATTTCTTGAAAGTCATATTGCTCCAGAATAGTATCGAGCAAATTATTTTTCGCGTTTTTGCTCCCCCACAAACCTTTAATGGGATAAGAGCCATCACTGGGTGGTGTGACAAAAGCGGCGCCATCAATCTCGCTGTTATAACCCGTTGCTTCATCGGATGAATGCTTGAAAAATACGAAGAACGGTTCTCGGCTTAAAAAGTACTCCAATTCACTGAAGTATTTTGCCTTGTCTTCATAAAAGAAATACACTCTGTCTTCTTTTCGCAGATTTTGCTCATAGCAATAATCGAAAAGCTTCGGGCATTCTTGTCGGGTCGCAATTCTCTTGATCATGTTGGTCTAGGCTTTCTTGTCAATTTCGTCATGCCGGTCAATTTAATATTATATAAACTCTCGGCATGCCCGCCATTTTTCCTTCTATCAGAAATTTTACGTGGATTTAATTATGTAAAAAATATCATAGCGCACCTATCATGTAAGATGGGTAGGGTAAATATAGTGTTATGGAAATCGCGCCCGCTCAAGGCCACCGTCGCGCGTGAATAAGGCCAGCGTCG
>CAZBOM010000174.1:0-2945 GCA_964493375.1 uncultured Mageeibacillus sp.
TCACGAATCATCTCAGCGATGGTGAGATCTAACGTGGTGTGGATACGCGTCCCATTCAAAGTGAGAATGCGATCGCCGACGCTAATGTCTGACTGTTCAATGAGCGTGCCCGGATCTTCGCGCCCGATGACCGGTGTGATCGCGCCCTGTGTCGAGAACAAAATGCAGAAGACGACAAAAGCCGTCAGAAAATTCAAGAAAGGTCCGGCGGCGATGACAATCGCGCGTTGCCAACGCGGTTTGTTATAGAAAAGACCGGGATCATTCGGATCGCTATCGGCTGAACCTTCTTCGCCTTCTATCTCCGATTCCTCCCCGGCAAAACTTACCGAAGCGCCCAAAGGAATCGCCTTGATGTTGTAACGAATCCCTTTCTTCTCGCGCTCAAAAAGCACGGAGCCCATAAAAATGGAGAACTGAGTAATCTTAAACTTAAATAGTCGACCGGCGACGAAGTGCCCGAGTTCGTGAATGACCATGATAAGACCGAGTATCAAGACTCCGGCCAAAATCCCAAGAACTGTCATGTTTTCTCCTGTATGATATCAGCCACTTTTGCTTTCAAGCATTACCTTTCAAGCGTGGCTTGCTTATTTCTTTTTTTACCTATTCATGCGCTTTCGCATAGTCGCCAACGGTTTTTTTCACGCGACGATGCTCGTTTATCATATCATCAAATGATGATTCCACTATAGACTCCATGTGACTGAAATCGTCAAGCGCTCGTTCGACAAAATCGAAGATTTTCGTGAACGGAATCTGTCTCTCGAGGAACAAATTGACGGCTGCTTCATTCGCGGCGTTCAGAACAAGTGGCATGAGTCCGCCCGCCTGCCATGCCTTGCGGGCTAACGCAAGTGTCGGAAAAGTTGATTCGTCCACCTTGGCAAAACTCCACTCCGCCTTCTCACACGCAAACAAATCGAAAGCACAATCCGTCGAACGATCTGAACGGCACGGAAACGTCAAAGCATAACGGATGGGAACTTTCATATCGGGTGATCCGAGTTGCGCAAGATACGCCCCATCATTCAACGCGACGAGCGAATGTACGATACTCTGAGGGTGAACAACGACTCGGACATGTTTCGTATCAACTCCAAAAAGATGACAAGCTTCCATGACTTCGAAAGCTTTGTTCATCAGTGTTGCCGAATCGATCGTGATTTTTTTGCCCATCGACCATGTCGGGTGAGCGAGCGCCTGTTCCACGGTCACGTGATCGAGCGTTTCCCGTGTTTTGCCAAAAAAAGGACCGCCGGAACAAGTCAAAATAATATGTTGCAAATCTTCGCTGTGAGCAGCCTGGAGGCATTGCCAAATCGCTGAATGCTCGCTGTCGATCGGGAGAATGAGAGCGCCTGATTCATGCGCGAGATGCATCACGGCGTGGCCACCGACGACTAACGCCTCTTTGTTCGCCAGCGCGATTTTCTTCCCTGCATCAGCTGCTGCCAATACAGGTTCTAATCCGGCAAAGCCGGTGATAGCCGCCACGACCGTATCGGCCTCTTTCAAACGGGCTGCACGGACGAGACCATCCCGCCCAACGCCAATATCGGGTATAGGGTCGTTATTGTTTTGCAAGCGTTCAACTAGTTTATTAGCCGACTCTTCGTCCTGAACAGCTGCCATACGCGGTTTGAAAGCGCGGATTTGTTCGGCGAGCAATATCACATTTTTCCCGGCGGCCAAGGCGACGATCTCATAGCCCTCGTCTCGCGCTACTTCAAGTGTCTGCGAACCGATCGAACCGGTCGATCCGAGAACGGAAAGACGGCGAGTCGGCGAGATTTCAGCACAAAGACTTCGCGGGACAGGCAAACGGTCGCCCGTCACTAGTTTTTTCAATGGGAGAAGTCGGTCAAATGGCATCAGGCAAACGATTGCGCAAGAATGGCAAGTAAAAGCATGGCGGGCAACGTTGTCGAGAGACTGTCGAAACGATCAGTCACACCACCGTGTCCCGGGAGCAATGAACCAAAATCTTTGATGCCGCACCAGCGTTTGAGCGCAGAACTCTTGATATCACCGAGTGTCGCGACTAAACTCATGATCACGGCCGCGATCACGGCAAAGGCGAGCGAAGCGCCTGTCGTATAACCCATTCTCTTCCCGATGACGAGAGGAAAATAGATCAAATACAAGACCACAGTCCCGATGACTCCACCAAGCGTTCCTTCCCATGTCTTATTCGGGCTTAGCACGGGTGAGAATTTCATTCGACCGAACATTTTGCCGACGAAATACGCCGCCGTATCAGAAATCCAGGCCGTCAAAACAGCCAAAACAAACCAATGCCATCCATACTTGATGCCGTAAAGAAGAGCGATCACCGTCGCAAGCGGCACGGCCGATGAAACGACGAGCATCGTCTCGGCGACCGTCTGCGGGAAATTCTCCGCGCCGCCTCGCCACATGCGAATGAGTCCCAGTAGCGGGAGAATCAGTAACGCAAACATGGCGAAATATCCGATAATCCTTGGCGCGATCATGGTATTGACAGAAGAGTCAACCGTTGATATCAAACCGCGCAGAAAAGTTCCTTTAAAAATACCTAATAACCCGATCAACCCCATGACAACGGATAAGATCGCGACAGGCATCACGGAAATATGTCCAAGGCGCAGTTTGACTGCCTTACTTTTCTCGAATCCTGTCATAAATGTCACGGCAGCATAAAGAATAACGGTCAGAAATGGAACCCAAAGTCCCGGCACAATAAAGGCAATCATAATGCCCACATAAATAGCTGCTGTTATGACTCTTGTTCTGAGTTCTTTATTTTGCAACATATTTCCTCCTATGAAGTTTCGGTGAGCACGGCTCACCCTTTTAATATTTGGCGCCATCTCGAGCGGTTTATTTTCCTATCGCGCCGAATTTGCGTTGTCGCTTCTTGTAGTCATCGAGTGCCGCATCGAGCTCTTTTGCCCCGAAATCTG
>CAZBOM010000175.1:0-2917 GCA_964493375.1 uncultured Mageeibacillus sp.
GACTGGCTGCGGATCAGACTCAATCAATGTATGAATATGCCGCCCCACCGGCACAACAACCACAGCCGCAAGGGCAACAACCACAACCGCAGTACACGCAGCCGCAGTACCCGCAAGCACAGCAAGCCCAGGGGCAACAACTGCATCGACCTGCGGAGCCGGCGCCACACGGATACGGATACCCGCAACATGGCGGTCAGCCACAAACGCCCGGCGCCCCCGGTCAGCAAGGATACGGATACGGTACGCAATCTCATCAGCCGCCAGTACAACAAGGCGTCCAAGCGCCTCCGACTTACGGCTATCCGCCGCAAGCACCCCAGCAACCGGCTCAGCACATGAGAGCACAACAACAGCAAGTGCCCCAGCAACACGCGGCTCCCGGCTACGGCTATCCGCCGCAAGGAGCTTATGCGCCTCCGACACCTCCGGCGGCACCTAAGAAAAAACGCCGCTGGGTCATCCCTGTGATTATTATTGCCGTGGTCGTCGCCCTTTTGGTCGGTGCGTATTTTGTCTTCGGCGATCAGATCAAAGGCCTTTTCGGTTCCAAAGCGAATGCATACCAAAAGGCTGAGAGAGAGGTGACGCGCTTTGACGATCACCGGTTGATAGGTCCGATCAAGAGCACGCTCAACAAGCAAGCAAAAGAGACGAAGTTTGGTGGCAAAACGTCAATCTCCTTTGAGATCAAAGGCGAAGGCGCTGATCAAGTTGCGTCTATTCTTGATATTGTCAATAAGATAAGATTAACAACTGAATACAAGGCTGACTTTAGCGATGAGAATGCTCGATTCCAAACGAAGATAGGTATCGGAAACCGTGAAAAATCTGAAGATGCTATCGGCCTGAATATTTTTAATCTTGATAACGGCGGCTATGTCATCGACGCCGCTCCGATTCTTCAAAAACCTCTTGTCCTGACAAAAGAAGCAATGGATAACATGCTCAGTAGCGGCATCGGTTCTATGGACCCGATGATGCTTGACATGATGGGCAAATTGCCGAATATGTTCCATTCGATGCAAAGGGCAATCGGCCTGTTCTCAGGCGAGACAGCTGATCATATCTCTGACGGCATTTACAAAATAATATTTAAGTATGCTGAACAAGAAGAAAAACTCAAAAATCAAGAGCTGAAAGTGGGTTTGATTTCCCAGAAATTTGATCAATATAACGTGGTTGTAAAAGCTGAGAAAGCACCCGAGATGCTTAAAGAAATGCTCGCATTTCTCCGTGATGACAAAGAGGTTAAGAAGCTTATCACAGAACTGCTCGAGCCTATAAAAGAATTGCAGATAAGTTCTGGCGTCGATGAATTGGATTACAACAAATTTGTCGAAAACATCAACAAGTTGATTGAGGAGATCGACAAAGATCCTGATTCATATAAGTTTAGTATCAAACGTACACTTTATGTCGATTCAAAAAACAAGCCACAAGGCGGGGTTTTGATCCTTACGAAGCCGACTAAACCGGGTGAAAAGGAACAGAATTTTACGATCAAACATGCTCATGTTGAAGCCGACGGACAACATGCGTTCCAGTTTTTCGCGCAACCTGACGGTTTGGATGGCATTGAATTCACGAGTATGTACACGGTGAAAGATAATCGCTACTCGGGTTCGTTTGAGCTTAAAACTTACGATTCATTCGGTTCCAACCCCATGACCGTTATAAAAGGGATCATGGCTGATTTCGGTTTGGAAGCCGACGGAGATCTCTTGTACCCGGTCGGGGAGTTGACTCTCACCCCTGGGACAGAAGCGATATCCAATGTTGCTATGCTGGGAGGCGTGAACCTAGTCTATTCGGGTAAACTCGAAAGCAAAGATGACGGCAAGCACTTGATCGCATCAGTCGTTGTAAATTTACCCGTGGAGGAGTCAGTTCCGTCTAAGATTATAATCTCGATTGACCACCGCGCATTTGCGGCGAAAGATATCACGCTCGACGGAACTATGCCGACCGACTATGTCGATTTGTCTGAAGAAGACGCGTTGAAAACGATGTTCGAGAACGATCCCGGCATCATGACGAGATCATTCCAAGCGCTTGCCGATCTCGGCATAGATTTGGATTCTCTCGTGCCTTCATTTGAACCGTAATCGTCGAATTGAAAGTAAAAAAACAACCGCGCGTGACAAGCGCAAGGTTGCTATGGAACTGCAAAAGTAGTCGCAGAAATGAGAGTGAAACGGCGCGCGTGTGGTAAGCGGCATGTCACTGATGGGCTTTAACCGTAATGGTTGAATTGAAAGTAAAAACAGGTGGTGAAATTGAGGCAAACGGATGAAGGATTGCGCGTGCGCGATTTGATGAAAACGCTCCAAGGTGCGCATATTCTCAAAGATCTTTCATTCGATCAGCCAAAAGGAACCATCTATGGCATTTCCGGCGACAATGGCGCCGGCAAAAGCACACTACTAAAAATCCTGGCCTCTGTCCTTACGCCTGACGGAGGCCAGGTTTCTTTTTCTGGAGTTCGGCTCAGTCATTCGGCCAGATGGCGATCGCTCATCGGGTATGTTCCGCAGGAGATCGCGTTAGACGACCGGTTGCGCGTGCGTGAGACGCTCGAATTCTGGGTGGCGGTCCGCGGGATGCCGGCCTCAATACGCAAGCAAATCGTCGCATGCGCGAAGACTGACCCACTGATTTCTGATTTTATTGAAAAGCCGATTCGCGAATGTTCCGGTGGGATGGCGAGACGCGCGAGCCTCGTCGTCGGGCTTTTTGGCGATCCTGAATTGCTGTTACTCGACGAGCCGTTCGCCGGAGCCGATGTGCGAAGTCGCGCGATGATGATGGAACGGTTGCATCACCTCCGCGAGCGTGGCCGAACAGTTCTCATCGCAAGCCACGTCGAAACGACTTTAACGACTTTGTGTGATCGCGTCTTGCATCTCGAAGACGG
>CAZBOM010000176.1:0-586 GCA_964493375.1 uncultured Mageeibacillus sp.
GTCAATTCAGCACGCGTGATATCGCCATTATGTTTTGAAACAAAAATGTCGCCTGAGCGCATTCTCTCCATTTTGATCGCTTGAGTACCGAAAAATGGCCCTTCTTGCGTCCATGTCTTACCTTGATCATCCGTATGGAGTATTAGACCCTTATCCGTTTTGACAACAATGCGATTTGTCGTTAAAACAACGACATCTGTGAGATCAGGCCAACGGTTTATACCATTCGTGTCAGGCATCGAACCTTCAAACGCGCTCTCGAGATTTTTTGATTCGATTGTCTGAATAGAGCCTTTATCATGGCGAATGGCCATCTGACCGTTCGCTCCGACAAAAAACGCAATGCCACCCGCGGCATCACCTAGTAGCCAACCGCGATCACTTGAGAGCGAGTCTTCTGTCTCCCAATTTACGCCATTGAGGGAAGACATGACGCCGCCTTGTGAACCCAATGCAAAAACGACGCCATCATCGGTTGAAACAAAGCTTGTAATCGTATCTTCTGTTAGCTTTGCCAACGGTTCAAGCCCCGTGAGATGTCCAAAAAAGACTTCCCCCGGCGCCGCGGAAGCCAAGAAAAATCCAT
>CAZBOM010000176.1:596-2912 GCA_964493375.1 uncultured Mageeibacillus sp.
TCTCTGCCACGCCATCCCATCGGATGATGTATAAAAATGACCCGTCGAGTCTCCCACCAAAAACCCGCTCGGACCGGCCGCTATCGCAACAAGATCGACGGGAAATCCTATTTCACGATATTCTGCCACGCCATCACGAGGCATGCGCAGAATAGATCCCTTTGTCCCGCAGGCAATGGCAAGTTCATTCAATTCCGCAAAGCCATTCCATTGAACGCCGTCGGGAATCGGCGTCGTCGGCTCGACATCTCGCATGCCGGATACTTGACCGGCTTCATAGTCTCGGATGAGACCACTTTCCAGCTTTTTCATTTCATTCTGAGATTCTCGAAAAAGTGTAAAAGACGCGCCGATAAAATGCCCGTCCGTTTGCGGAACATTGTCAAGCGTATCTGATACTTTAATACTGAATTCCTCGTTTGATCCGCCGCTCGCAAAATAGTGCGCATGGAAATATTCCGGACTAAATGAACCATGACTGATGAGATTTGTCGAGGGAAGCCCTGTCAGATTGCACCCGACTCCTCCAATCGCCTGGCGACCTGATGTCGCATCGCTCAACTGAACAATCTTCGCGGCTCTCCTCGCTCCTTTGCCTGTGGCGTGCCAAACGATCGCCAACGTAACAGACACAATAACGAGCAGCGCAATAATCGAGACGACGAGCGTGCGCCTACGAAGGCTCGCAGGAATACCTCGAATGCGCCACTTCATTAAAATCTCCCCTCCGGAATATTCGTTGCCAATCGCTGTCGCTTGGCTCGAAAGAGCAAAATAAATCCCGCGATCATAAATGGAATCGCCGCATATAAAACGAATATAAGGATCACTTCACCTTGTTGCGATAAGCCCACCAGACGAGAGAAAACACCTGAGCCGATGAGGTTGTACACCATGTGCATGCCGATAGGAATCAATATATTTTTTGTCAGATAATACGTCAGAGAGAGTGCGAATCCTACCACAAACACGTACGATGCTTGAATCAGGTTACCGTGGAATACGGCGAAAAGTAACGAAGTCGCCAAAATCGAAACAGCCGGCGGGAAGGCTCTATCAAACTCATCCTGAATAATCCCACGGAACAAAAGCTCTTCTCCGATCGGGATTAAGATAACCGTCGTGAGAACTTCAAGAGCGAACATGATGCCTTTTGAAGGCGCAAACACCTTCATCAACTCTATATATTTTTGGAATTGCATGCCGAGCGACGAGGCGGGATCGAGTTGACCGAGAAAAACCATCCAGATCTGCGTCAACCCCATCGCCCCTATGATAATCGCCAATGAGCTGAGAGCTTGCGTTGAATAAAGACGGTCGCGATGGAGAACGCGGAAACCTTTTTTTCTTCTCAAATAGACATAAGAAAGATAAGCTGGGATCAGAATCAACATCGCAAACAATGAGGCGAATGTCTGCCCATGAATGTCAATCATGAACTCCGCATATTTCGCGGGATCCAGCAAACTCTGCCGCAGTAAGTCGGCTTGGGCCGGGTCAACCGACATCAAATAGAGAGATACGCGGGCGAGGAGCATCAGATAAAGCGCCGCCATATGCAAGAGCATAAAAAAAAGCGGGACAACAAAAGTCCGCACTTTAACATTCCATCGCCCATTATGTGGCTGGATTTCCGGCGAATCAATCATCTGATTCCCCTGCATATCGTTCCGGTCGTTCATTTCTGTCATATGCGCCCTTTCCTCTCAAGCAAGCCTTGATGCCGGAAACAGCTTATGAACGAATGATCGAATCGGTGTATCGTTCGAAAAAGAAATCAAATGCGCGATTGAGTTCTTTTTTGCTTGTGATCGACGAAAAAGCCTGTTCTCCGCTGTCATCTCGCCATGAGCGCATGATGACGATCTCGGGGTCTGACCTCGTGCCGTCATCAGGCTCATAGTTGTACATGACAGAATACGTCTTTCCATCGAGTGTAAAGACATCGATGATGGAGACGTAATATTCGCGACCGTTGCGTTCATCTACGAGAATCGCGAGAACTTGATCGTCGACGCGATCGCGAGACTCTCTTGACGGCGCGTAAGCTTGGCGAGAGCGCTCAGTCTTCCTCGTACTCCGCTTCATCTTGCTCGTCCATAAACTTTTCGTATGCGGCAAATACGCGCTCGTCTTCTTCTTCGTCGAGGCCGACTAACACTTCTTCGCCATCCTCTGATTCGACAAGTTTCATGAAAAACAGACTGACTTCCTCGTCCTCGACGTCCTCCGGGTCGATAAGAACACAGTAGTTCTCACCTTCAAACTCAAAGTTATCCGCCATCACGAAAGAATACTCTTCGCCTGTCTCTGTAT
>CAZBOM010000177.1:0-955 GCA_964493375.1 uncultured Mageeibacillus sp.
GTCATATCGGTGCGGATGTCGAACTTGCCGGGCAGTGCGTCTCGGTCTGTAGGCGTATTCATCTGAAAACTAGTCATGACTGTGCGTCTATTTTAAGTGGTGGTAATTTCCCCAGTTCGACAAGTTTCTCTCGAACAGCCGCGATGTCTTGCCAGAGAAGCGTCTTATTTCTCGGGTCACGCAATACATAGGCGGGATGGAACGTGGGCATAACAAAGCAATTATTCGTCTTAATCCATTGCCCGCGGACTTTCGTAATCCCGTAATCTTCTCCGGTAAAGTATTTGTAAGCGGTGCCGCCCATTAACAAATACACGGTAGGACGTACAAGCATCAGCTGTTCACGCAATAGCGCCCTGCACGCTTCAGCTTCCTCGCGTGTGGGAACACGGTTTCCCGGCGGACGACATTTGACGATATTACAGATATGATAATCGTTCTCCGTGAACTCAAAACTGTCTAGGAGCAAATCGAGAAGCTTCCCGGAACGACCGACAAACGGCTTACCGAGACGATCTTCCTCAGCTCCCGGTCCTTCGCCCAGAATGATCAACGGCGCATCGATACCTCCGCGCCAGACGACCACATTTTGACGTGAAGAAGCGAGCTCACATGCCTGACAACTGAGACATTTATTGACAAATTGATTCCACGGTTCATTGATGGACATATCGATTATCAGTCTTCCAGAGGTTTCATCGTCGGGAATAAGAGAACATCGCGGATGGTCGGTTGATCTGTCAACAGCATGACGACGCGGTCAATGCCTATGCCTATGCCGCCCGTGGGGGGCATTCCGTATTCGAGCGCCGCGCAGAAATCCTCGTCTATCATCATAGCCTCGTCGTCGCCCTTCGCGCGCTCCTGCGCCTGCTGCACAAAACGCTCGCGCTGGTCGATCGGGTCGTTGAGCTCGGAGAATGCGTTGGCGTACTCATGTCCGGCAATAAACAGC
>CAZBOM010000177.1:965-2905 GCA_964493375.1 uncultured Mageeibacillus sp.
CCGACTTCCAACGCTTCGACGAAATCATCATCCGGCAAGTTCGCCTCTTCATCTCCTGCTTCACGTCTCTTCTTCTGATCGGCAAAACGACGAGCCTGATCGAAAGGATCATTTAATTCGGAGTATGCGTTACCATGCTCACGCCCGTAAATAAAAATTTCAAAGCGCTCCGTGAGACGACCATTCGTCCCCGGTTTGATCTTCGCCAAGGGTGAAATCTCGATCGGGTAATCGATCAGGAACGTCGGCTGAATGAGATGCTCTTCAACAAACTCTTCAAAGCATTCACTTAACGCCTCTCCCCATGTCATCGTCGCCGGCACATCTTCCAGTCCACGCTCTTTAACGGCCGCGCGCGCTTCCTCGTCTGTCTTTAACAAATCGAAATCGAGCCCCGCGTATTCACGAACGGCCTCAATCATCGACAAGCGCCGCCACGGAGGAGCAAGAGACAGAGCGGTCCCCTGGTATTCAATGTCGTATGTTCCGTTGATGTCCATGCAAGCGCCGGCTACGAGAGCCTCGGTCAATTCCATCCTCCCGTGATAATCGCTATAGGCTTCATAGAGCTCTAGCATTGTGAACTCAGGGTTATGACGATTGCTCATCCCCTCGTTCCTGAAGTTGCGTCCAATCTCATAGACGCGCTCGAAACCGCCGACAATGAGTCGTTTCAGATAGAGTTCCGGAGCGATTCGAAGGAATAAATCGAGATCAAGCGCGTTGTGATGCGTGACAAACGGACGAGCCGCGGCACCGCCGGGGATCGTATTGAGAAGTGGCGTCTCCACTTCCAAATAGTTCCTGCGATTGAGCTCATCACGCATAAAGCCGATAATCCGGCTGCGCTTGACAAATGTATCGCGTACTTCAGGGTTGACGATCAAATCGAGATATCGTTTCCTATAACGCGTATCGGTATCACGAAGACCGTGAAATTTCTCGGGGAGCGGTCTCAATGATTTGGAGAGGAGTCTCCATTGCTCACTTCGCACAGAAATCTCTCCCGTTTTCGTCCGGAAAATCTCACCGGTCACTTCAACGAGATCGCCAAGATCCAAGTTTTGCCAAGCGGCATACGATTCATCACCCAGGTTGTTGAGACGACTGAAGATTTGAATTGTACCGGACCTGTCAAGCAAATCGGCAAAGGAGACTTTTCCCATGCCTCTTCTAGCGAGCAAACGCCCCGCAACCGTCACCGTCTCACCTTCCAACTTCTCAAAATCAGCGACGATCTCTTCGGCGTGATGCGTCTGCTTCGCCGTTGTAATAACGTAGGGATCGCGATCATTTTCTTTTAGTGAGCGCAATTTTTCAATCCGAAAACCCATTTGTTCCGGGATGGACTCGACTCGTTCCGGTTGTTGCGATTGATCTGTCATGATTGATTCCTTTTAGGTTGTTTGCTTTTAAAATGGTTAGCGATTGAATGGAAAAATTACCGGTCTCACACCTCTGTAAAGTGAGACTGATCTTATTTCTCTCAATTGCTTTAGTAGATTCTTACTCGTCTGTCCCTTTGGGTCTTGAAATCTTCATAATCGTGTAACTATAAATACCCATCGGCGTCGTCACTTGGACCGTGTCACCTTTTCGTTTGCCGAGAATCGCTTGACCGACGGGAGAATCACTCGATAGCTTGCCGATAAAGATATCTTCTTCTTTTGCCGAGACGATCATGTATTCAATCTCCTCGCCCGTACTATCGTGACGCAACAACACTTTACCGCCGAGTGTCACACGTGTACGGCTGATATCTTTCTCATCGATGACCTTCGCATTCTTAAGGATCTCCTCGATCTCCATGATGCGAAGATCGTTGTCGGCGTATGCTTGTTTCGCGTCATCGAATTCCGAGTTCTCCGTCACATCACCATGCGAGCGCGCTTCTTTTAACCTTTCGGCGATTTCCGCCGCGACTCGCGTCTTGCGATCTT
>CAZBOM010000178.1:0-2901 GCA_964493375.1 uncultured Mageeibacillus sp.
TGAGGTGGCTCTTTTTGTGCCAAGCAATTTACACCACTTTATAGGACACTATCGGAGGGACGTCTAATCAATGTATGCTTTGATCGCTTTTTTGCCGATACTATTCATCATTGTGCTCATGGTGTTTTTTAATAAACCAGCCAAATGGGTTCTTCCCATGTCATGGCTTTTTGCCGCAGTCTTGAGCTATTTTGTTTGGAAAGTCGATCTTCTCAAAATTCTTGGATTTTCAGTGTTCGGTTTGCTAAAAGCGCTCGATGTGCTCCTCATCATTTTTGGGGCGATTCTTATTTTGAATCTTTTGAATCGAACAGGGGCGATGTCGGTCATCAGCCATGGGTTTAACTCCATCAGCTCTGATCGTCGCGTCCAGGCGATTATTACCGGTTGGATGTTCAGCGCTTTTTTGGAAGGTGTCTCAGGGTTTGGCACACCGGCCGCTTTAGCCGCCCCACTTTTGGTCGGGCTTGGTTTTCCGCCTGTCGCGGCGGCGATGGTTGCTCTCATCATGAATACAACGCCGGTCTCTTTTGGTGCGGCAGGTGTCCCAACGTCCATGGCGATCACCACACTCGAGAAATATATTGGTGAAAACGGTGTCGATGTCTCTTTGTTCGCGCAATCTTTGACGACTTGGGTGGCCGTTCTGCACAGTGTGATCGGAACTTTTGTGCCTCTCTTTGTCGTCGCTTTAATGACGAAAAAATTTGGCAAAAACAGAAAATACTCCGATGGTCTAAAAATCTGGCCTTTCGCTATTTTCTCAGGTTTGGCTTTTACCGTTCCTCATCTCCTTGTTGCAATCTTTTTCGGTCGCGAGTTGCCAACATTAGTCGGAGCGACGGTCGGGCTTGTCGTCGTTGTCCTCGCTGCGAGAAAGGGCTTTTTGCTTCCGAAAGAAAGTTGGGATTTTGAGGAGCCTGGAGCTTGGCCTGAAGAATGGTCGGGGGCAAAAATCGCTTCACCGACTGTTTCTCACATGTCACCTTTTAAAGCGTGGTTACCTTATGCGCTGATCGCTATTATTTTGTTCGTTACGCGCGTGCCGGCTTTCGGTATGAGTAAATGGCTGAGCTCCATTCAAATCAGTATTCCGAATGTTCTCAATTCCGGACTCGATTATTCATTACCATGGCTGTATAATCCCGGTGTCATTCCTTTCGTACTGATCGCAGTCATCTCTATTCTCATATACCGATTAAAGTTTAAAGATTTCGGAGAAATAATGAAAGATACGACAAAACAAGTGTCGGGAGCAGCTATCGCGCTCTTCGCCGGTGTAGCTGTTGTGCAACTCATGCTCAATTCAGGTGATAACGCTTCTGGACTTCCGGGGATGATCCGATTGATCGCTCAATCTCTCGTGAGTATTTCCGGAAACGCTTATGTCATCGTTGCGCCGCTGATCGGTGCTTTGGGCGCGTTCATGTCGGGATCAAGCACTGTTTCAAACTCTCTTTTCTCCGTCTTACAATTCGACGCGGCTAACATTCTCGATACCTCCGAGGTTCTCATCGTCTCATTGCAGGTGGTCGGTGGCGCTGTGGGAAGTATGACGTGTGTTCACAAAGTCGTCGCCGTCTTGACAACCGTTGGTCTGACAGGCAGGGAAGGGAAGATGATGAAAGAAACGGTCAAGCCGATGTTTCTCTATTGCATGGTGGCCGTTCTCATTGTCGCTATTCTCCTATTAATAGGTTATGACCCTCTCCCCATAGCGCCATTTGGGAAGTAGTCCTTGGTTGATACTTTGTTGCCTCATCTAAATTGGCATGACCATTCATCGATGACGGTCAATTTTTAGTTTGAATGTAAGATAAGCGACACATTGCAGGCGTTTGTGATAAATTCAACGGGCAATTACTTTTGCAATTTAGGGCATGAAAAACCTTTTAAAAATCGACTTGCATCCATTGAAATCCTGTTGTATACTTCTCCTTGCGTCTTTTTTGCGCAACACGTTGCGCGCTCAAGATAACGATGACGGTGGAGATTGCTTCCCGGTTTACTGCAATCTGTAAGGTAACTTCACCCGAGTAGTCTGAACATGATTCAGGCGCAGAATCCCTTGGCAGTAGGGCTCCCAGCGTTTCACCGAGTGGTGTTCGTCTGGGTTTTAAATTGGCAAAGAATGATACGCCCGAGCCAATAGTGATTTTGAAAGCAGATAACAGGAGGAATGTTAGGAATGGCCATTAATCAGAAAATCAGAATTCGCCTCAAAGCGTTCGACAGCCGCATTCTTGATGACAGTGCACGTCGCATCGTCAGCACAGCGGAGAGAACAGGCGCAAGCGTTTCAGGTCCGATCCCTCTCCCGACAGAGAAGGAAATCATCACCATCTTGCGCTCGCCTCATAAGCACAAAGATTCGCGCGAACAATTTGAGATCCGCACGCACAAGCGTCTGATCGACATTCTGGCCCCGACGTCCAAGACAGTCGAGTCGCTCATGCGCCTCGAAATGCCGGCCGGCGTCAATATCGAAATTAAGCTGTAAACCCGCGCTCACGGGTCAATGTTTAGCGAAGAGAATCGGTAAACCAATAACTCAGGAGGTTATAACATGGCAAAGTTCATGCTCGGCAGAAAAGCCGGGATGACACAGGTCTTTGATGAAAACGGTCTCGTTATTCCCGTGACTGTCATCGCCTGTGGCCCCTTGACTGTTCTGCAGAATAAAACAGTCGAAAAAGAAGGCTACAGCGCAGTCCGTGTCGGCTATGAAGAAACAAAAAAAGGCAACCGCCCCCATCGTGGGCAGTTTGAGAAAATTGGCGTCAATCCCATGAAAGTCATCCGCGAGTTCCGTACCGAATCGGAATACGAGCTCGGACAGGTCATTCCTGTCAATGAGATGTTCGAAGTGGGCGATGCTGTCGACGTCTCCGGGACTTCAAA
>CAZBOM010000179.1:0-2146 GCA_964493375.1 uncultured Mageeibacillus sp.
GGTATCCCTGTCTACCCGACACAGATCGAGACAATTATCGCGGAACTTCCTGAAGTACTCCAAGTGGCTGCGATCGGTATACCGCATCCATACAAGATGCAAGTTGTCAAAGCATTCGTCAGCGTCCGCGACGGTTCCGATAAAGAAGCCGTTAAGGAAGCGATCAAAGAATCCGTGGGCAAGCAGATGCTTCGCTATGCGATTCCGGAAGAAATTGAGTTTGTCGATGAATTCCCCAAAACAGCCGTAGGAAAAATCGATGTCAAAGTACTTGAAGAGAAAGAACAGCTAAAACGCGCGGCGATGAAATCCGATTGAATCAATCAACCTGATCCATCAGATCACAAAATAAATGTGACACAAAAGATCGCTATTTAACAAAATATTCAAGAATGACTCTTTGTCAATTAGGCGCTGATTTGCTCTTCTTTCCCGAGTCCAGAACGCTTTGGATATAAGCCACGACTTCGCCGGGCGTATCGGCCATATAATCAGGATCAACGGCGATCAAGCGCTCGATCGGTTGGTATCCCCACGTCACGGCAATCGTTCGGATTTTCGCGTTTTTCCCTGTCAACACATCGATATCGCTATCTCCGATAAAAAATGAATAATCGAGAGACGCTCCAAGTAAGTTGAGAACTTCTAGTGTCTGAGCCGCATTCGGCTTCAAAGGAAACTGAGTGTTGTCGCCGCGAATCTCTGAGAACGTGTCAAGGGAGAAAGATTTTCCGAGCACGAGTGGCGTCATCTTATCGTTTTTATTTGTGACCACGGCGAGTTCAAGTCCCATGGATTGCAAATCGTCGAGCATTTGAGGGACACCTTCAAATGGTTCCACGCCATCGGTACAATGCTCATTAAATAATTTAAGATACAATTGGTACGCTTCTTCGTGGCAGTCAGGCGATTCAACACCCGCGTGGCGCATCAGGCGTTCGACGAGCACACGAGCCCCCTTTCCAATAAAACTTTCTACCAATTCTTCAGTCACGCCCGGAAGATCAAAGTGGGCTAGCGTCAAATTGCTGGCAATCGTGATCGATGGCAGCGTTTTTTGTAGCGTCCCATCGAGATCGAAAATCGCGACTCCCTTTATGCTCTTTTTGTTATCCATCATCTTCACTCACACTCGCATATTTCATCTGATATACATCCAACTTACATGATTCTAGAAAAGCTCACGTAACAAGCGTATACTCAAAGCATTGTAACGGAATGACGGCGATTTTTCATTTGATTGAACGACAGGCAAAATCTCTTATCAGTCGCCAACCATTTTCGCATGATGATGCGGGCGTTTGCCCTTCCTTTGAAGAGGAAGGAGGAAGGAACTGCACACGCTTGGCATAAAGTCCGTACCCTTTCTTCATGTCAGGAGCTTTTTATGAATTTTTCAGTCAACCATTCCATCCTCTATGTTTTCGCAGGCCTCGTCATCACATTTGTTTTGGGACAATCGATTTTCTTTCTAATAAAAGCTCGAAAAAGAGCGATTGAATTGGGCATCTCAAAGAAAGTCATACGAGGAACCGTCACGGGTAGCGCGCTCTTTAGCGTCGCCCCGGCGATTGCCATTTTATTGGGGTTAATCAGTTTATCGCGATTCCTTGGGATTCCACTTCCTTGGATGCGCCTCTCCGTGCTGGGTGCTTTGACATATGAATTGCCTGCCGCCGCGTCCGTCGCCAAAATTCTAAGTTTACCGATGGATCAACCGGTAGCCGATCCCTCTGTTTACATTTCCATCGCCATCGTGATGACCATCGGTATTCTATCGGGCATATTGATCATTCTCTTTTTTCAAAAAAAGATGCAAGCTCGTCTCAAACGAATGAAAGAAAAAGATTCGAAATGGGGTTCAATACTGATGGATTCCCTGTTCATCGGAATGATCGCAACATTCCTAGGCATGGTCTTTTCTGACATTCATCTCGGACTAGTCGGCTGGATCCCCGTATTCGTCATGCTCTTTTCGTCTTCATTGATGGCTCTCTGCGGGCTTTTAATCAACAAATTCCGAATGAATTGGCTAGAAAACTACGCCATGCCCATTAGTATGTTAGGCGCGATGGCATTTGCCATTCCTCTGACGAATTGGATTGGAGGTTAAGATGAAATCGTTTTATGAAGAAAAGATTCATCG
>CAZBOM010000179.1:2156-2900 GCA_964493375.1 uncultured Mageeibacillus sp.
AGGATTTCGCTTGTCCTTGCGATCATCCTGTTTATCTCGTACCCCATATTAGTTTCGATTTATTTCAAAGTACTGCCCGATTTCTCGCTCATCCTCCAAGGGCTCTTGGCCGTCGCGCCCGTCTACTGGACAGTTGGAGCGATAGAGGCATTGACGTTTGGTCCCATGCTCGGATCGGGCGGCGCCTATCTGGGGTTTGTAACGGGGAATTTGACGGCGATGAAAGTCCCTGCGGCACTCAGAGCCATGCAAATCGCAAAAGCTGAACCAAACACGGAAGAAGGCGAAGTCATCTCGACCATCGCGATCGCCACAAGTTCAATTGTGACGACACTCATTCTCGTGCTCGGCATGTTATTGCTCAACACGCTTCGACCTGTTTTAGAGTCACCAACATTGGCACCGGCGTTCGCCAACGTCTTGCCGGCACTTTTCGGCGGACTTGCCGTCGTATTCCTCGCGAAACACTGGAAAATCGCCATCGTTCCGATGACCTTGATGTTAGCCCTCTTCTTGATTAAGCCGTCTCTTTCGAGCGCGATCAGCCTGCTCATCCCTGTAAGCGCCCTCATCACAATCCTCGTCGCGAGAGTCCTCTACAAAAAAAACATGCTTTAAAGATCTTAATATTCTATTAGGGAATCATGCAAAACAATGAAGCCGCCCGATCAACGACCGGACGGCTTCTCTTTGGTGGACGATAAGAGATTCGAACTCTCGACCTCTGCGATGCGAACGCAGCGC
>CAZBOM010000180.1:0-2853 GCA_964493375.1 uncultured Mageeibacillus sp.
TGGAAACCACGCTCGCAGCGAGCCACCTTCGCGGAGAAAAAAGGCCAGTCGCGCGCGATTTGGGATCCACCCTCCGCGCGATTTGAGAGCCACCCTCTAAACGCTCTGTTTTCGCATCGATTTCCCGCTATTTTAGTAGTTGAACATCGCATAAAGAGAAATCCACCATCGAGTGACACGAAACGATCCCTGTCCGCCATAACTCTCAGAACCAGATATTCGTCTGAACATCGTGCAACGTTTACGTTGCAAAGAGAGGGATTCGGTCTTGTTTACAACGAAGCGCGTTCGGTGCGCTTGTCAAGGACGCAAAGCGCCGCAAAGCGGTTTATCCTTGACAAGCTAAGCACAGAACGCGCTACAAAAGATTCAAGATCGACTCCCTCTCATCGATTCTCGATGGTCATTTTCCGCATGGATTCACGGCTATCGAGCGTAATCGTATAGGCTTGCGCGGTCAATCGATCAGTGATCGCCTCGGCGGCCACCTGAATAGGCATTTGTCCAATCCATTCGTCGGGAGAGAATTGAGAAATGACGATGGTCGGACGTCTTGCAACTCTTCTGTCGATGATCTGTAAGAGATTTTGACAATCAATCTCATCGATTTTGAACAAGAGCCATTCATCGATAATAAGCAATTGAACATCTGTGTAGTACTTTCTGAGCTTAACAAAGGCGTTGGTGCTTTTTTCTTTCGCGATTTTCAGTTCGTCAAGAAGATTCGGCAGTTGAATGTACCGTGTCGTGAAACCGGAACGACAGGCATTTTGTCCTAACGCTTGAGCGACATAGCTCTTGCCCACGCCCGTGGCACCGAAGATGTTGACGTTTCGAGCGTGGGTGATGTACTGCCCGCTGGCCAATTTCAGGATAAGCTGCTTGTCTAAATGCCTTTCTGGTCTGTAATGGATATTTTCGACACAGGCATCCGGATTTTGGAATTTCGCTTGTTGGATGAGTCGTTGAATTCTGTTTGATTTCCTCTTCACAAACTCTCGGTCAACCAAAAGTCCTAATCGCTCCTCAAAACTAAGTTCCTGAAAACTCGACAGCGCTTGCTGTTCTTCCAGTGCTTCGGCCAATCCGGATAATCTCATACTTTTTAGTTTTTCTATCGTTTCATTGATTAACATATCCCTGCTCTCTACTTCCTGTAGTACTCTGCTCCACGTCGAAAGCCCTTTGCTTGCCGGTTTTCTTCTCGATTCTCTTCTTTCTCTAGATCGTCACCACGTTCCAGAACGCGCTTCACGTGGCTGTAGCTGGGGACAATACCTTTTTGAGTAAAAAGAGAACAGGCTGCTTCCAGACGTTTAGCTGAATATTTATCTTTTAACGAAAGGATTCCAAAGCAAGAGCGGTAAGCCTGTTGTTCGACCACCGCCTTAGCCAGAACGGATTGTATGAGCTTTTGACAGGCGGGACCAATTAGCTTGGCCCAGTGGATGAAGCGGTCGGCATCCCAGTCTACAAAAAACAATTTCCCCGGTGGCATGTGATCCTTGACGGTAGAATATTGATGATGTCCCCATACTCTTTTGTGGGAAGTGATTCGCTGATGATGGTAGAATATTTCTACAGTGTTTTGAGTGGCCCGAACGTCGACCATCTCCCCAAGATGCTCGAAGGGCACAGAGTAGAAGTGGTTTTGGTACGCAATATGGCAATTGGGCTGTACCTTGGCCACCACCCATTCTGACAGCTCATAATCCTCTGCAGGAAGCGTGAGCAGGTAATCCTTTTCTTCCTGAAGAAAAGCATCCCACCTGCTCAACTTTTTGCCTGTTAAAGGAGCGGTATTAATCTTTTCCAATGCGTTCGTCACCGCATCCCGCAATTCAAAAAAGGTATGAAAGTGTTGATTTCTTAGCTTTCCAAGTATCCGTTGTGATGTGATCTTGACAGAATTCTCGACAGCACCTTTATCTTGCGGTTTACGGACTCTGGCTGGGATAATAACCGTGCCATAATACTCGGCCATTTCTTGGTAGGTTCGGTTGATGGTCGGCTCGTAAAAATTCGCTTTGGCAATTCCTGTCCGAAGATTATCTGGGATGATGCATTTAGGAACACCCTCAAAATAGCGAAAACTGCGAATGTGTCCGCCAATCCAAGAAGACAATTTCTCATCCCGGAAAACCTCTGCGAAGATAAGCTGGCTACAGGGAAGGACCGATACAAACAAATGTGCTTCACTGACTTGGCCTAAATCCTCGTCATAGTAGGCGATGCGAGATCCAGCCCAATCTACCTGCATGGACAAGCCCGGCTTATGGTCAAGCCGTATCGTACACTTTTTCGTTTTAGCAAATTGGTGGTAGTAGTGGCGAAACTGAGTCTCTTTGTAATACTGAGAGCCTTCCTGAAGACATTGGTCAACGTACTCTTCCCAAAGCAACGTAAGCGTTACGTTCTCTTTGGCCAATTCCTGATGGATGTACTCGTAGTCCGGAAGCGTGTAGCTTTGGTCTCGCTTGCCTCCAAGAATAGCATCTCTGGAAAGAAAGGCCGCAAACTCCTCTTCCCTTATGCCGTCTAGATCCTCCGTTTTTCTCCAGCCTTGATGATGCGCATACCGGACAAGAACCGATAATGTGTTGCGAGATAAGTGGTACAGCTTGGCCGCCTTGCGCTGACTTACTCCATTCAATACCGCTCGCAATGCTTGTAAATAGTTTGATTCCATCTCAAACCTCCGATAAATATTTCCGTATGAAATACGGTCTTTCCAGTGTACGGAGATTTGTTTGGTTTGGGGTGGCTCTGATTCACCGAGGAGCGTGGCTCTAAAACTGCGCGGAGGTGGCTCTATTTTAGCGCGCGTATGGCTCTAAGCGAGCGCGATTTCCA
>CAZBOM010000181.1:0-2784 GCA_964493375.1 uncultured Mageeibacillus sp.
ATACAGATTTCAATCGACTTGATAGGGTCAGATTGAATATTGATTGGTTGAATGCTCCATGGAACGAATCCTGAGGTGTTTTTTATTAGATGAAGCATTCAACCATTAAGACGACAAATATTCGAGTTGGTTACGCGCGTTTGCAGTGGAATATTTCGAGGTTCTTGTTGTCTATGCCATAACACGTTGGAGTTGGCAGAGAATGCCTCTCCGCCAACTCCTTTTCGATGTCATCCTCTCGGATGGCTGTTATGATTGTATGGTGCGGTTGGATCACATCGGCTCACTATTTTTCCGCCGTCGGATTCTGAACGACGCCGACAAACAGCGGCACACCGGTATCATCGCTGATCACATAGATGAAGGGGCGATCAAGATTCATGACGATCGTTTCCGGGTCATCCGGCATCGAAATCTCTCTCATCGTAATTTCAGTATAGGCAGCCGCTTCTACACCCTTCTCATTCAAGTCGATGAACGCTTCTTGAGAAATCTTGCTGACGTATGCTTCTATGGTCGGATCAGGAAGCATGACGGAAAAATCGGGCGCTTCTTGCAGCATGCTCTTGAGTCCCAGCATTTCCATCCCATCTAAAATATCGATCTTGTCACGATAGGTGAATTTGGGAACGCTAAACTCAACTTTTGCGGGCTTTCTCACACCTTCCTGAATCGATCGGAGAATCTCGGGATTGGCGAGAATGGATTCAGGTGTCTTCCCTTCACTCGGGAGGATGAAGTCAACCTTTCCGTTTTTCAAAAAGATTTGTGTTGCGAGGAAATCGTCTGTTCTCAAGTAAGTCTGGTTGGTGAGAACGGCATTCAGGAATGTCACATCACTCACTTGTCCGGACGGAGCGAAGAATATTTTTTTAGTATTGGCGTCTTCTGAGAATTTATCCGCCCACTCAGCTTTAAAATAGAGCGTATTCATCAAGATCATCAAAACTCGTTTATCAATATCGATTTTCGGTTTGATTTTACCCTTCGTCTGCTCTTCGACCCACTTGCTCACCATAGAGGCTGTATTGTCTTTTCCGAAATCGACTTTGAAGGCTGAGGCATAGAAGTTGTTGGCAAGTTGATCGAGCCACGCTTTCCCCACTTTCCCCGCGATATCCTCACGCATCCAGATCGCGTTTGCGATTTGCTCTTCGCTCTTGCCTTCGTGCAACATAAGGCTGTAAAGTTTTTTCAGTTCTTTGCCTGAATCCGTGCCTTCCGTCATCTCGAGAAACTTACGAAGGTCAGCCTTTGTCTTACCGGCTGAACCCGCTTCCAACATGGCGAGCCCGTAATAGAGGCTGATCGGCGAATAAAGAAGGTTTTTATCTCCTTTGACCGGCATGGCAGCCCCCGATGTTTTGTACGCGAATTCCCATAACGCTTTACGGAATGCATCAGAAAATTCATCGTACTTATCGCTTGGTTTTACTTTGGCGGGACTTACTAGGGCGGCTGCCTTGGCGGCTTGTCCACCACAACCGACGACGGCTGTTCCCAAAATAATTAGACAAATGAGCAACGCGATGGTGCGAAGCATGTCTCTCGCTGAAAATGTTTTTTCTGCTTTCTCTTTCATTGTTCTTTCCTCCAATATCCCAACGTATAATTTTTAATCGCTATGACAGAATAAATCTGAAACGTCGATTGGTTGAAAACTTCATCGCAAGAGATCTGTCATGATTCTATTGATAAAATGAAGCGCTCAACCTTTAAGACGACAGAATATTCGAGTTGGTTACGCACGTGTTATGATAGTTTTCGAGCGATTTCAAGAAAGCGTACAAACGAACGGTGTCGCTCAAACTTTCAAAGAAAATTCACACTCATGAGGTGTGCAACGATCGATAGCCATTTGTTCGCGCGGAGGTTAAACGATTGATTGAAGAAACGAGAACTCAACACGATTTTTGTAGTGATAAAATCCAACTCGTGACCGATCGGTGCCTTGTTATCGGCGGATTGGGGAAGCTTTCCGTTCCTATCGCCGAGGCGCTTGCTAACGCGGGATTTCGCTCATTCGTCCTCCTCACAAAGTTTAGTGCCCATAGCGACAGCCAAATTGAGTCTGTCTTACAAGTCATTCGCGAAAAAAGAGCGGATGCATCGATTAGGATTGTCCAAGTCCCGCGATACGATGGTGACCAACATCTTTTCCCTGAAGAAACCGATCTCATCATTGATTGTTCCGACAAGCAAGCCGATCATGCTTCGCTCGAACAAGCTTGCGCCGAACAAGGTATTCCCATGATCTTAGCGACCGTTATAGGCCAGAAAACGATCACCGGCCTCACCGATCCATTTGCAGGTGGACTTAGTTTATTCTTTGAAAAATTTGACGACAGTATGAATATCAAAGAGATCGATACTGAGAGCGATGATCAAAACTCGCGTTTGATAAACCAAAAGGTTATATTCAATCAGCAGGAAAAAGCCTCAACCGAGTATGCTGTTCAACAAACTGTTCGTCATGTACTCAATGCTCTGCTTCATCGGGCTTCCTTTTACAAACCTGTCATTGATATCATTGACAACGAAACAGGGCAGTGTGTTCCACACACTTTACCCTCGCAGATTCCCCAGCTTTCGCGTCTCGTTCTCGTCGGTGGCGATCATCGAAATGTGGGAAAGACAACACTCTGCTCAGATTTAGCTTACGCGCTGACATCGCAGGGGAAAGATGTCCGTGTCATCAAAGTAAAAATCGTTCGTGAGGACAATATCTACGAATTCCATGACGAATCACGCGATGAAAACAATGCTAAGATACAGCGACTGTTC
>CAZBOM010000182.1:0-2774 GCA_964493375.1 uncultured Mageeibacillus sp.
CTCTTGAAGTGCCGGAACGACATCTTGCTCGAACCAGGGGTTGTGGATCAGCCAGCGAAAATTAAGAGGCGACGGGTGGACAATCGGGAAAAAGCGCGGCAGATAATCGCGGTAGGAACGAACTGTCTCGGTTAAATTTTTCTTCATGTTCCGCCCGAGATAGTGCCCTTGCGCGTAGTTGCCCACGAGGATTATGAGCTGAATGTCGGGCATGAGCGACAGCAACTTGGGATGCCACTGTGGGGAAAATTCCTTCCGAGGCGGCAGATCGCCACTTTTTCCCTTGCCCTGGTAGTAAAAATCCATGGGAAGCAAGGCGATGAGTCCGCTCTCGCGGAAAGTCTTCTCGTCAATCCCCATCCAACTGATCAATCGTTCACCGCTTGCGTCACCCCAGATGATGCCGGCTTCCTGCGCTTTCTTGCCCGGGGCGTGGCCAATGACGGCGATTTTGGCGTCGCTTCCCGCTACAAACAGGGGCTCGTAGCCTTTCTCATGAAAAGTACTGTTCAAAGAATCATGTGCGATTTGATCGCGGATTATCTCGAAGGGGTTAGGCATCAGTCACCTCCCGTCTTTAAAGAACAAGCGACAAACCGCTCGCGATGGCCATGAGGCCGCTTAGTAACTGAATCGAATAAACGATGTTGACGAAAGTTTTGTCGGGGATTTTGTGGTGTAAGGCATTGCCGATAAAAAAAGCAAGAATGACGAGTGGCACGGAATAGAGAACGCCCGTCCAGATCTCCGGCGTGTATGCGTGCAAAGCGAACATGCGATAGAACATGGAGATGGTGTTGGTGATGAGCCACACCGTCACCATCGTCGCTCGAAACGCGCTCTTGTCCTTCATGCGCGTGAGCGTGTAGACATTGATGAGCGCGCCTCCCATAGAGAGCATGCCTTGCGCAAGCGCGCCAATACCGAGTGAAGTATACGCATACCATCGTGGAGGATCGGTGAGATCCTTCTTGATCCAGCGACGCCAAATCTCACGCCCCGAAACAAACGTCACGAGTATACCCATCGCGAGGCGAAGCGCCCACTCAAATGTCCGAAGTTTCGCGTAGAGAAGGTAGCCGATCGGAAGAACAGGCAAGATGCACGCGAGGATAATAAGAAGCTCTTTCCAAACGATTTTCTTGAACTGCGTCACAAAGACAACGACATAGAGCGCGAGCCCCGCGGTCGCCATAAGAAGAAGAGCCTTCTCTGTCCCGACCGCCAGCGCGAGAATCGGAATCCCGATCGTCGTTGAGCCGAATCCCGCGATGGTATCGGAAATACTTAAGAGAAAAATGATGATGTAAAAATAGATCATGTGTTGTTATTCTATCCGCTTCTTTAGGCCAAACGCGGCTCCGCGTCAGCGTAACCCTCTTCCCCAAAATGTTCTTGCGTGATCGCATCAAGCTGACTGGCGATCGAATTGCCTAATTTGAGTTTAACACGCGCAGACACAACCAGCTGCTCGAATATCTCAAGGAGATTCACGTTATGAATCAAGCTGCCTGACCATAGGACCTCAACACGATGGTAGAATTGTTACCGATTGAACAGAGCGGAGATCCGCATCGGGATCTCCGCTCTTCTTTCGATCCCAGGAGGCTCATTTCCATCACATCGGACAGAGAGTCGGATCGGTTCAAAATAGATGAGCGCACGGACCGTGATTTTTATGGCAATGTAGTCGTGCGCAACATTTTTCTGAAAGTCTTACACGTACTCAAAATCATCTTCCGGTTCGTGGATCAGCTTGTTTCGAGTGAAGTGCAGAATGAGTGCGAGACACCCGACGATCACGTATGAAATCGCGAACGGCGATTTCAAGTGGATCCCGAGGCTGGCGCTGTGGATGAATCCGAAGATTGACAATACGGCGGCGGCGAAGCTGATCCATGCGACTTTTTTCAGCTGAAGGTCGATGATATAGACCGTGATCGACGCCAGAATGATACCAATAATAATCGCGCCGGCTTTTACGGCGGGAACACCGTTCCACATGACGCCGTTGTTCAGAATCTGCGCCGTGATCTCAGCCGAGTAGCCTTCGAGTCCGGAACTGAGTGTTTCTGTCCCGTGCCCCGCGACACCGACTGCGCCCGTCACTTGCGTAAACAGGAAATCGGCGACGGGCGGAACCATTGCGATCGAGACAGCGGCATAATGCTTCTTATTGACATCTTTAAACGATTGACTGACCATGATGACAGCGCACCAGAGGAATGTAATCGCGCAGATCGCGGGAGGCACGAGTGAGCTCAAGAGGGTAAACAATCCGAAGATTCCGGAAAGTCCGAGAATGAGCCCGGAAACCCATGAGTAACCGATGCGCGCGTTGGTCTTTTTCAGACCGGCATGACCGAGCCAAACGGTATTGGGCACAATGCCACCGAACATCGCGGAAATCATGGTGCAGATACCGTCGGCAAACTGAGCGGTACGGACACTGTAATTGTCGCCCGCGGCATTAGCCGCTTCGACGTTATCCATCGTTTCGACGAAGTTGTAGATTTCAATCGGAATGATGATAGTCAGAAATGGAACGACCACGGCGAATCCATTGATCAGCGATTGAATGATGTTGACGGGATTCGGGAAGTAGAAGCCGACTCCGGCGAAATTGAATTCGGCACGTCCGAGCGCGAGAGCGTATACGATACCGCCGACGATCGCGACGAGAAGTGTGGGGATTTTTCCGGGGAATAAGTATCCACCGAAAAGGCCGAGCATGGCGATAAAAGCTGCTTTGCCTGTACCGGACCGGCCGGCGA
>CAZBOM010000183.1:0-2282 GCA_964493375.1 uncultured Mageeibacillus sp.
AATTGACGAAGATCGCGCCGTCAGGCCCTCTGGCACAAATTGTTCTCTACACGGCGGCGCCTGATCTGCTCTGCGGTATGGCGAGCAAGTTGAGTGAAGGACAGATTAAGTTGATGGGCGACAAGTACAAAGACTTGCCTATCTTCGGTCAGTTCTACGGAAAAGGCGGCGACTTCAATCTCGAAGCCGTCTTAGCCGCGAAGACAGAAGCGATCGTCGACATCGGCGAGGCGAAAAAATCGATCAAAGAAGATATGGACGGCATGCAACAGCAGATCAATACGCCGGCCATCTTTATCGAAGCGACATTCGCCGGCATGCCAAAGACATACCGTGATTTAGGCGAATTGATCGGCGATAACACGCGGACAGAAGAGCTCGCGAAATATTGCGAAGAGACACTCGAACTCAGTAAAAAAGCAAAAGAGGAAGTCCCGGCGGATAAAGTTGTCAAAGTGTACTGGGCGATGGGCGACCTCGGACTGAACACAAACGCCGTGGGATCATTCCACAGTGAATTGCTCGACTACATCCCCGTTGTCAACGTGTGCGATGCGGAAGCCGCTTCCAAAGGTGGCGGGACCGAAGTTTCCATGGAACAAATCGTACAATGGAATCCCGACTATGTCCTCGTCAGCAGCGCGGCTTTGGCTGAAGAAATGAAGAAAGACCCCGCCTGGAGCGCTCTCCCTGCCGTTAAAGATGGCAAGATGATCATCGTTCCGTCACAACCTTACGGTTTCATGGGTGGCCCTCCGTCGATCAACCGTTATCTCGGCGTACGTTGGCTTGGCGCGACCTTCTATCCTGAAATCTACAAAGATTCTCCGGAAACACAAGTGAAGGATTTCTTTAAACTCTTCTACAACATTGAGGTCAGCGACGATCAATTGGCAGAAATTCTCGCCGGAACATTCAAATAAGAGATCTGTCGGTGCGAAAATTGAATGACATTTTGCGTAAGAACTAAGTGACATTTCAAAGCAAGAGATGAATGACATTTCAAAGCAAGCGATGAATGACATTTCTTCTCGAGAACTAAATGATTTTTTGACGCAAGAGTCAAATATCTTGTAAAGTACATGAAGAGGATGTTAAACCTTATCCAATATGGTTCGACATCCTCTTTCATTAACCAACGTTATTTTTCATTCAAGAATTGATTATTTTGTATATAATAGATACATACATATTGCGGGTGACCAAGCATCTCAACAAGTTATCCTGAGACGTAAAAAACGGTGTGCCGTTTGGCTTGTTTGACGATGTCGCGATCATGATTCACATTACAGGAGGACAGCATGTTTCGAGTGGGGTTGTCGTGCGCTCTTATCGCCGATCAAGATAAGCATTGGGAAGGATCTAATAGGCATTACGTCAACGAAGCGTACATCAACGCCGTGCATGGTGCGGGAGCCGTACCACTATTGATCCCTGTCACAAATGATCGCCAAGTTATTACTTCCATTTTAGATGGTTGCGGCGGAATTATTATGACCGGAGGCGAGGATATTTCACCGTTAATCTTCGGTGAAGAACCTGTCAAAGGGCTGGGCAAGCTATCCCCGAGAAGAGACACGTTTGATCTTCTTCTCTTTGAAATGGCGCTTGAACGCTCCTATCCGATATTTGGAGTTTGTCGAGGCATGCAGCTCATCAACGTCGCTCTAGGCGGAACGCTTTACCAGAATATTGACGATATCCCTGAGTTCAACATTCAGCATATACAAAAAGCAGGTCGCCATGAGGTGACTCACCATATTGATGTCGCTGAAGGTACATATCTTTTCGAGGCATTGGGAGAGAGAGCGCTAGTCAACTCTTGGCATCATCAAGCGATTAAAGAACTTGCGCCTAATCTTCGCGTCACAGCTCGAAGCCGCGATGGCGTCATCGAGGCGGTTGAATCAGTTGGTCCCGACATGCCACCCATCATTGGAGTTCAATGGCATCCGGAAGAACTCGCTGCAACCGTTCCGAGTATGGCGAGATTGTTCGAGACATTTGTGGAACTTTGCAAACGTTAAGAATAAATTCCTAGCAGACCATTATTGATCGAGTTCAATAAAAAACGACTCACCTCGTGGTGGGTCGTTCCATTTTACAGAAATGAAGCGTGATCAACTTGCGTTTACGATAAATCAGTAGGCAATGATTTCGGTGGAGCCGCGAACGGAAGAGACCAGTCGAGCTCTTGATTGCAATACACGCACCGTTTTAACGATTGGACCGGAACGTAGCTGATGAGCTTATGGCAGCGCGGGCAAAGATAAGCATCAGAA
>CAZBOM010000183.1:2292-2772 GCA_964493375.1 uncultured Mageeibacillus sp.
TGCCCCGTATTTCATTCTCCTTCTAATGATTGTAGTCTTAATTAAATTCATTTAAAAACCTCATATCTATTGTATCATAAGCCGTTTGCTGCTTCGCTTGCGAATCATCACAGGATATGCCGATCTTTATTTTTGGTTGTGGGCATCTTGCTTGATAAAATACCTTTGGTCTGAGCGTTCATTTGCCCAAAACTTCATTTGAAAGGATTATGCCCTGTCGGATATGTCCGGAAGGCAAGGTGTAAATTGGCTTGAAAACGATCCCACCATTAAACCAACCCCCCTCCCAGAAAACCGGCGCAGAAGTCAAGATTCTGTCCACGGATTGGCAAGAATTCATGCTTATCTAAAAAGGATTTTGTACAAGCTGTAGAAATAGTCACTTTTGCCTCGATCTTGGCTAGAATTGCAACTTATCCAAAACAGTTTTGATTAAGTCCGTAAAGTGGTGTAAAAGGGTTCAATAAAAAGAGCCATCAT
>CAZBOM010000184.1:0-2745 GCA_964493375.1 uncultured Mageeibacillus sp.
TGGGGTGACGCAAGTGGTGAACGATTGATCAGTTGGATGGGGATTGACGAAAAGATTTTCCGTGAGAGCGGGCTCATCGCTTTACTTCCCATGGATTTTTACTACCAAGGCAAGGGAAAAAGTGGCGATCTGCCGCCTCGGAAGGAATTCGCCCCACAGTGGCATCCCAAGTTGCTGTCGCTCATGCCCGACATTCAGCTTTTGATCCTCGTGGGCAACTACGCGCAAAGCTATTATCTCGGACGAGACATGAATAAAAACTTAACCGAGACAGTTCGTTCCTACCGCGATTATCTGCCGCGCTTTTTCCCGATCGTCCACCCATCGCCTCTCAATTTTCGCTGGCTGATCCACACCCCTTGGTTCGAGCAAGACGTCGTTCCTGAACTCCAAGAGCAAATCAAAACCGCGCTTGTTTGAAGCTAAAGCTCAAACAGCTGATCATTATTAACAATATAGGCATGATTATTGATATTTTTCTCCTGAGTATTAGCGATACCATCGCCGGTTTCGCGCGACCGCGATCGTGACCCCCATTCTCGCGATGTCAGTCGGAACGTAGACAGCCCTTCTTCTCATGTTGGTATTGTGGACTGTCGCAGGTACTTTGATCGCGAAACGTCTCCTTTTCGTCACGAAGATCGCGTCCAAATGTCACGCTTTTGACCCGTATAAGATTTTTTCAACGTGAATGTTAAATATTGATAAGAATATACCGGCATATTAAAAAGATAGAATATAGCAAAAGTATTGAATTGTAAGTTATTTTCATATAATATGGAGTTGATTAATCAAGTCCGAAATAGAGGATGCGAGTATGTGCAAAAATGCGAAAGCCACCCTTTGCATGGTGGTGATTATCCTGTTGGTCATGACTTTTCAGCTCAAATTACCGATTCAAGCAGATGCAGGGAGTGTTGGCTCAGAGGCGTCTATTGCCACAACAGATGAACCGTCAGGTGTTGTGGAGACTAAGGAAGATGCCGGTTCAAAAAGTATGAAGGAGATTGTCATTCATGGCGAACCTCTAGAAGCTGTGAAAACAGACATTGTAAAATTTGAGATTTTTAAGGCTGATGGCACGCAACCTGAAAAGTTCTCAATTTATAATCATCTCAGGATTTTTATATCGTGGGATGCCAGTTATTATGAAGACAAATTGCGAGAGGGTGACTATTTTGATATCAAATTGCCTGATAGTCTTTACTTTCCAAACGATGAGGCTGTAACTGTTTTCGATATTCTTAGTCCTGATGGCAATGACATTGTTGCCAAAGGAAAAGTATCGCCTGCCGAAGGAGGAAAAGGTGGAGGAACAGTCCGTGTAACATTTACGAAGTTTGTTCATAATCGTCACAACATAAAGGGAAATGTTTGGCTCGCCTGTGTTTTTGCCAAAGATAAGATTAAATTTGATGATCACAACACATTTGAAATCGCGATCGGCAGCGTAACGGAGAGCAAGACGATCTATATCATCGGTCCTCAACCGATCGAAAATGAAATCGGAGGAAAATACCCTCAAAAGGTCACCGGTCATCCGGATCAAGTGATGTGGACGGTTCGAGTGAACCATATGAAGCGAGACCCTTTTACCAATGTTGTCATTTCTGATCAACTGGAGGCAGTCACAGGGGACCTGGAGGGTATTAAATACCTCACGGATACTTTTTTATTCCGGAAAGTAACCATTGACGAATATGGGCAAATTAAAGAATATATTGAAACGATTGATATTACCGTCAATTTTGATGCAACAGAAACTTCATTCAGCATTAATCTTGGCAACTTAAGTGGCGCACAATATTTGTTGACGTACAAGAGCACGTACAAACCCGGAATGAAGCTCAAGAACAATGCCAATCTTGTTTCTAATGAAGCAGAAAGATTCATGAGTGCGACATTCGAGAATGCCTCTTCCGGTGGCGAAGGAGATGGGGACTTATTAGGGAAGATCAAAATCATTAAGGTCGACGCCGCTGACAACACGGAACTTCTCAGTGGCGCGAAATTCCGTATTAAACGAGATGGAACGAATGATACATGGGATTTTGTCACGAACAATAAGGGTGAGATTATTACGCAAGTCCTTATGCCCGGAAAATATTTCGTTCAAGAGATCGAAGCGCCTGTCGGTTTTGAACTAGATGCGAAGACCATAGAAGTAACGGTTGAGAGCGATAAAGCGGTCATACGAACGATTGAGAATAAAAAAATTAAAACCAGCATTCCTGTCAAAAAAGTATGGTTTGACGCAGACAACCAAGACGGCGTGCGCCCCGCAAACGTGACGTTCCGACTTTTCGCGAACGATAAAGAAGTCGACTCAAAGCTGATCGGTGAAGCCGAAGGCTGGGCTTGGGAATTTGCCGATCTCCCGAAATACGAAGCCGGCAAAGAGATCGTCTACACGGTGAAAGAAGATGCCGTGGAAGGTTACACGACGACCATCTCCGGCGATGCCGCAGACGGCTTTGTCGTGACCAACACACACGAGCCAAAAGTAATTCCGCTGACACCACCTACAACCGGTGAAAGCAAGAATCTCCTGTTATACTCGACCATGCTCTTGTTAGCCGGAGTGATAATACTGTTGACTCGAATGCAGATAACTCGATATGGATTGAAAAAATAGGGCGATCATTGTAAGAGCATTCTGCCAGCCCAAGCGAATAATATTTTTCAGATCAGGCTACACGCCCGTCGAGAAATCGGCGGGCGTGTTCATAGGCATATGGATGATAT
>CAZBOM010000185.1:0-2631 GCA_964493375.1 uncultured Mageeibacillus sp.
GACACTGTTTCCGGTGCTGAGCATGAGGAAGGTGAGTCGGCGGCGGAGGCGATAAAGCGCGCTTTATCGTCTGCGAGGCATACGAGAATACACCGTCTCGGGGAATGGTTGAGTCAATCGAGTCAAACACTATATGAGGGGCGCTGGATCGTCGATCCGAAAGAAGCGTATTTTTCTCAAGACCTCTTTACGACGAATGCGATGCAAATGAGAACAAGACTATTGGCTTGGCTCTGTATAGCGATCGGATCATTGGCCGCCGTCATTTTGCTTCCGGTCACGGCTTATTCAGGTAGTTGGATCAGCCCCTCTTTTATTTCATTACCGCTCTTCGTCCTAGGCGTTGTCTGCGGTTTATACCTTCTCGTGTTGAATGAGCGTCAGACGTTGAATGCGATAGAAAAAGATGAGAAGCGAACGACATCAGCGTTAGCTTCTTTTGTTCCTATTTTCCAAGATAAAATCGGTGTGGCGACTCTCGTCAGTGAGATGATTGGCTATGGCGAGAAGATGCGTGAGGAAGTCAAATCATTCAGTGTCCTTTCGGAAGAACTCGCTAAAGGCGAATTCGCCGAGGGCATCAAGACAAGTGTTCGTACCATTATGACTGAAGAGGTTGTGCCGCCTCTTAATGAATCAAATTACGCACTGACGGAGCTTGCGACATCACTTGCGGAGAAACAAGAACAAGGGATGGAGCACCTCGCTGACTCATTTTCGGAATCTGTCGCGCATGCTCTCGCCGTGCATATGTCGGCGCTTCCGGAAAAACTCCAAGCGCTTCACCGCGTAATTGATCAGAGTGCTCTTATGATGGAAGAATCGAACCGAGCATTGGCGCAAGCGAAACAGGAGAACATGGAAGTCAATCGCGATGTCCGCGAAGTGTTGCGATTGATGGCGCTCGCGAAAGACGACATGGCCGATGAGATGGCTTTCATCAGCGACAATCTAGCCATCATTGGCGCGAGCACCGATAGGATGACGGCGCTTTACGCGGGAGAAGAAACAAATCTCGCATCACATATTGGTCAAATGACGGAACAGCTTCGCGTCTATTCAGAAAAACTCGAAAAGGGAATTGTTGAAAGCGCGAAAGTGATTGATACATCGGTAGAAATGTCGAGAACGCAAAATAAACAATCGGCCGGTCTGCTCGACAGACTTGATTCTCAGTTGCATGCGCTCGATGAATTGGGAAGGCTGATCTCACAGAACACCACCAACTTTACACGCGAGTCAAGTGAATATGTCGTTAAGACACTCGATGAGTTTGACGCGAATCTCGCTGAGGTCGTTGAGCGTTTGACATTTACGACAGCGGAGATTCGAGATGCTGTCGACGCGCTTCCGCCTGCGATTCGCAGAGCAGGTGCCGGACGCGACGCGTAAGCCAATAATCATGGTGACAGAAGACAGAAAATATCGCGAGCCTCTTCAGATGGGCGGTGAGCGCATGAGCAGTCACGCGATCCGTCCGTTTCGCCTGCCTTTAAAGAGCCCTGACGTAATAAAACAAGAAGAATCTCCCGAGTCAATTCCGACGAAAGAAGATAGGCTGTTTCAATCAAATGAAATTGATGTGGCGAAAACGAGATCAACGTCAGAAGCATTGACGGTTGAAGAGACGCAAAAGCCAAAGGATGAAGTCGTTGAGACATTACTCACTTATATTGAGCAAGAATCAGCGCATGAAAAAATAACAGAATCGAGCGATGGCGTTCTTGAGTCATCTTTCGTAGCTACTGAACAGGATTCTGTGATTGATAAAAAGAATGAAGCGACTGTTCGTGTGTCCGATGAACTAATCGAAGAAGCCATTGAGCCGGAAGACGATCGATTCTCAAAAAGACCTGTCAGAAAATTTCGCATGAAAAGGAATCCCTTGAAGGCGAAAGAACTAGAGAACGCTCAAGTCGTTGCGAAGCCGGTGATTCCTCTTCGGTACGCATCGCTCAAAGAGGCGATGAGTGGGTTGAGAGATTTCCACCCGCTCCCATCGGAGTTGATTTTAACGCAAGCACCTCATCACGCCACATGGTTGATGACACAATTAAAAAAAGTGAGTACCAAAGAACAGCTAGAAGAGCTCGCATACAGTCTTTCGCACAGAGATCTAAGTCTTCTGTTT
Organism: uncultured Mageeibacillus sp.; assembly: GCA_964493375.1. Lineage (GTDB taxonomy): Bacteria > Bacillota > Clostridia > Saccharofermentanales > DTU023 > UBA4923. The sequence goes on from CAZBOM010000185.1 coordinate 2,132, forward strand.
ACAACACTGTCGATGAAAAAACGACGCGATGAGATTGACCAAATCTTGAATCTCATCCGTTTGAGAGCGAGTCACTATTTGTATCTTTGCGGTTGGCTGACACTCCAGTATTGCTATCCGCGATCCTCTGTCGCGCGTGCCCTTTCAGACTTATGCACCATTCTGGAAGATCTCTTGTATGTACGTGAAAATCGTCGACAGAATCAGTTCGCTCAACGCAAACCTTTGTCATGGCCCGTTGTCTCAGTGGGAGAGGGGAGAATCGTCTGGAGCCGAGTCCCGCTGATCTCGCGTATCGCATTGCCGAACAGTCGACATTTTATATCCGATATAGCGAATGAAATGCTTGAGTCGAAGAGTGATGTAGAATCGTTTTTCAAGGAATACGCCATTATTCCTGATCTTCCGCTCGCAAACGCCATTGAAACGAGATACAACGAAATGGTCACGGGCGTGTCGGCGAATCCGCTTTTGTCAAGTGATTTCTTTGAACGTTTCAG
>CAZBOM010000186.1:0-2597 GCA_964493375.1 uncultured Mageeibacillus sp.
TTCATGCGGTAGCGAAGGTTGGCACCTCGCGTCGGACCTGTGCGGCGCCTGACTTGTTGCCCGCCAAATCCGCCAAATCCCCCAAACCCGCCGAAGCTTCCGAAAAGCGTTGAGAAGAGGTCGTCGAGGTTGATATTGTACGCCCCCGCTCCGTATCCTTCATAAGCGGACGGATCGACACCGGCGTGACCGTATTGATCATAATTGGCTCGTTTTTCGGCATCCGAAAGAACTTCATAAGCTTCATTCGCTTCCTTGAATTTCTGTTCGGCTTCCTTATCATCGGGATTGACATCGGGGTGATATTGCTTGGCAAGTTTCCAGAAAGCTTTTTTGATCTCACCTTCATCCGCTTCACGGGAGACACCGAGTACTTCGTAATAATCGCGCTTAGCCGCCAATTTTGACCTCCTGTGTGGCAATCATCGTGGCCACCTCATCTATAAATATTATCACGTCATGAGAGCGGGTTAGACACCCGCTCTCAAACGATTCACTTGCTTACAAGATCAGTGCTTAACGTATTTGGCAATCGAAAAGCACCTGCTCTTGCGGTTCGTTCTTATTAATCGTCGCCGCCGACGTCTTTAAAATCAGCCTCGTATGTTCCGGGACCAGCTCCGGGTCCACCGGCTTGCTGCCCGGGATCACCTTGAGGTGCCTGCTCTTGCTGAGCTTGCTGATACAGCTTTTCTGAAGCTTTGTAGACGGCTTGGCTCAACGACTCCATATCTTGTTTCATACCCTCGAGGTCACCGCGGTCGTGACTGTCACGCAACTTGGCGAGATGCTCTTCGACAGCCTGTTTATCGGCAGCGTCAAACTTTTCACCTGTTTCCTTCAAGAGTTTTTCTGTTTCGTAGATCGTCGTCTCAGCCCTGTTCTTCGTGTCGACTTCGTCCTTTTTCTTGCGATCTTCCTCGGCAAAACGCTCGGCGTCTTTTACCGCTTGATCGATCTCGCTGTCGGACAAGTTCGTGCTCGCCGTAATCGTAATATGTTGCTCGCGGTTTGTTCCCTTGTCGATCGCCGAGACGTTCACGATACCGTTCGCGTCAATATCGAAGCTGACTTCGATCTGTGGGATACCGCGCGGAGCGGGAGCAATACCATCGAGAATAAAGCGCCCGAGCGATTTGTTGCCGGCTGCCATCTCGCGCTCACCTTGGAGGACGTGTACTTCAACTTGCGTCTGCCCATCGGCCGCCGTCGAGAAGACGCGCTTCTTGCTCGTCGGGATGCGTGTGTTGCGGTCAATCATGCGTGTCATGACACCGCCGAGAGTCTCGATACCGAGTGTCAACGGTGTGACGTCGATCAAGACCATATCATCGATTTCACCGGCGAGAATACCGCCTTGAATGGCCGCGCCCATCGCGACACATTCGTCGGGGTTGATGCCTTTGAATGGCTCTTTACCGAAGAATTCGCGAACCATGTCTTGGACGGCAGGGATCCTCGTTGAACCACCGACGAGAAGAACCTTATCGATGTCAGCAGGTTTGAGATTCGCGTCGTTCATCGCCGCCGTCAGAGGCTGTTTCGTCTTCTCGACGAGGTCTGAAGTCATCTCATCAAACTTCGCGCGTGTCAAGGACAGATCCAAGTGTTTGGCGCCGTGCTGATCCGCTGAGATAAAGGGCAAGTTGATGCTCGTCGTCAAAACATTGGACAACTCGATCTTCGCCTTTTCTGCCGCTTCACGGAGTCTTTGCATCGCCAAGCGATCGCCGGTGAGGTCGAGACCTTGGTCTCTTTTCATCTCGCTGACCATCCAATCAACAATCTTGTTGTCAAAATCGTCGCCGCCGAGACGTGTATTGCCCGATGTCGCCTTCACTTCAAAAACACCATCGCCGATTTCAAGAATGGAGACGTCAAATGTTCCGCCGCCGAGGTCGAAAATCAATATCTTCTGATCGGCTTCTTTGTCGAGCCCGTAAGCGAGCGACGCGGCGGTCGGCTCATTGATGATACGGTCGACGGTAAGACCGGCGATATGCCCCGCATCTTTAGTCGCCTGACGCTGAGAATCGGAGAAATACGCGGGCACCGTTACGACGGCATGTGTCACGCTTTCGCCGAGATACGCTTCAGCATCTTGTTTTAATTTCTGCAGAATCATCGCCGAAATCTCTTGCGGAGAGTACGATTTACCGTCAATAACGGTGCGATGATCGCTACCCATTTCGCGCTTAATCGACATGATCGTGCGCTCCGGGTTTTTCTGTGCTTGGTTCTTAGCGATTTGGCCTACGAGACGCTCTCCTGTAGAAGTGAACGCAACGACGGACGGGGTTGTCCGGCTTCCCTCCGCGTTCGGGATGACAACAGGCTCTCCGCCTTCCATCACGGAGACAACAGAGTTTGTCGTTCCTAGGTCAATACCAATAATCTTTGCCATAATAGTTTCCTCTTTTCGTTATAGTCGTTTGATTGCCACGGTCTAACTTGGCACACGCCCCCATGGCTAAAGCGCATGCCTGTTTGATTACGCTTAGTTGACGACTTTGACCATGCTGTGTCGAATGACGCGGTCGCCCTTTTTATATCCCTTCTGAAATACTTCTGTCACGCAATTCTCAGGTTCGCCCTCT
>CAZBOM010000187.1:0-2568 GCA_964493375.1 uncultured Mageeibacillus sp.
GAGGTGGCTCTTTTTGTGCCAAGCAATTTACACCACTTTATAGGACACTATCCATTTCAATCATCGACAATTGAAGGAATATACATCATTAGACAAAGATTTAATTGTGTATCTTGGCATTCAAAAGGAGGTATTTCGTGAAGAAGAAAACGATATCGGCTTTTCTCATTTTGTTTATGATGTTGTTCATTCTCGCGCCAGTTCGAGCAGAAGTACCGCACCCTGATCCTAATAGCGGCAATCCATTTGACTACGACGGAAAATGGATTATTGACGGTACAACGGAGGATTCAACGACGTGGACGCTGGAGCTGAATGCAGAAGACGGCTCATACAAACTATATAACGAACATCAGAGTTTCGAGGGCGATTGGGAGTTCATACCCGGCAATAAAAAGGGCACGAACGACACGATTAAGTTAGATTTCGATCCTGAGCTTGGCATCGATGTCGTTCTCGAAAATGCGGCCAACGGATTGATCGATGTTTCCGGACAAGGACTTATCTTTGTCAGGCCCGGTAACAAGGCAAATATTGAAGAAGCCGAAGAATTAGAGCACTATCCGCCGGAAAAAATGGTTGGCGATTGGATATTTCGTACGATTGCCGTCTCAGTCGGTGATTTTAATTTTGAGCTAACAGCCGAAGAAGCGTTGGGGATTAGTGGTACGGATGAAAAAGAGTTGATTCTCAGCTTAAAAGACGGTGTATTAAGCTATGTTTCTTCTATTCACCAATATCGCGAGCCAATCGTAAGGTATCGTTGGATCGGACGCAATATGTTTACATTCAAGTTCCCGTATGGTGAGCGTGAGTATTATCATACGTATCTAGGATTCATTTTCGGTGACAAACAACAATTCATGGCCATAACAGCTTATCCCGCCATAACGTCAAATTCGGATGTTATGATGCATTTTGATCGCATTAAGGGTCTGGTCGTACCATCTGAGACAGAAGGAGATTAACGAATTATGAAAAAGACATTGACCATTTTACTTTCTGTTTTGTTATTCTTCGTTTTCTCAGCATGCTCTATGCGGAACCTACCTGATGAAAGGCCGACCAAAACAGATAAAACCGGTAAAACAGATGGCTCGGGGAAAACTCAAAACACGTATAAAGATATTCAAGAAGGCATTCCATCCGAATATAGGCTGAAACAGAATGTCCCGATTGGGTGGGATGATCCACTCCCTTCTTCAGAGAATAGCAAAGGCGCTTTTTTCTTTGATCTAATTGGACAAGAACGGGGTAATAATAATCAACGCGAAACACCTGAAGTTAAAGATTTGTTTACGATTGCGGAGATCGAAGCGTTTTTCGGTTTGAAGGTAAAAGAGACGAAAGAAGAGAATATGGCGATCGCTCGAAGCAAACGAATTGAGTACATTTTCGAAAGCGAGGATGCGTCTCCATATCTAGACATCGAGATTTCTTCTGTTCAAAGCGTTGCAAGTGCCAAACAAATCTTCAGTTACTTCGAAGGAGAACCACTTGAAGAAGAAGTGGGCATCATCTCTCATGTCTATAGATTATTCGGCGCGACATATGTTGATATCCTATCCCCCACAAATGAAATCATTGGTGTTAGCGCCGATGATATAGAGAATGAGAGGGAGACCGTCATTGCATTTGCAAAGGTTGCTTATCAACGCTTTATTGAGAAATATAACACGCCGACTCCGTAGAGTTACTTAACATCCATTGAAACTGGAAACATTAATAACTTAAAAAAGCACCGCCGAGGTCTTGATTGGCGGTGCTTTTTCATGAATTAGTTATCTTTGTTTCGTTGTCGCCGTTTCAGTGCGAAAGCGACTATACCGAACAGAACGACCGCCCCAACCGTCAATCCCAACACCCATACAAGGTTATGACCATCGGACACATTGGGTATTAACGTTGATGTCGAAAATGATGTTGGTTCTGGAGTTGTTGTAGGCGTCAGGTTTAACATTGACACTGAAGTCGGCGTTGTAGCCGTTGAAGATGTCGGCAGTGAAGTTGATTCTGAAGTCGTCGTTAATACCGTATTAGACGTCGGTGTTGACATCGAAACTGTGGTACGTGTTGTAATTGTTTTAGGTATCGGCGTCGGTATCGATACGGTATTTAGTTTTGGAGCCGTTGTAGGTCTCGGCGTTAAAGTCGCCACTGTCGTCAGCTTTTGCCCCGTTGTAGTTCTCGAGATTGAAGTCGATACTGAAATTGGCGTTGGAATGGTTGTCGGTTTCTGGGTTGATGTTGACACTGACGTGATCGGTGGAGCTGTTGTAGGTTTCTTCGTTGTTTTTGATACCGTCGTCAGTTGTGGCGTTGTCGTAGGTGTAGGTGTTGAAGTTTGCGTTGGAGTCGTTGTAGGGGGTGGTGATGGCGGGCGAACCGGCTTTGTGCCGGGCACAGGGATTCTCGCATTATCTCTACCATAAACACCATAATAAGGACTATTCTTCGCCAGCGAGAAATTTCGGTTTAACATAGGATTATCTAGCAGACTGTTTTGGTCATACTGGAAACCACGCTCGCAGCGAGCCACCTTCGCGGAGAAAAAAGGCCAGTCGCGCG
>CAZBOM010000188.1:0-2514 GCA_964493375.1 uncultured Mageeibacillus sp.
AGAGACGTGACTTCAACATGCCCATCGCCGTCTCTTTGTTCTGGAGCTGAGAGCGTTCATTCTGGCACGTCACAACAATCCCCGTCGGCAAATGCGTAATTCTGACGGCAGAACTCGTTTTATTGACATGTTGTCCGCCGGCTCCAGAGGCGCGGAATGTATCAATCTTCAAATCATCAGGCATAATGTTGATTTCAATCGTATCGTCAAGCTCGGGCAAAACTTCGCAAGAAGCGAACGACGTGTGACGCCGTCCCGAGGAATCGAATGGAGAAATCCTGACGAGCCGATGAATCCCATGTTCGCTACGTAAATATCCATATGCGTTAACGCCTGCGATACGCAAGGCAACCGATTTGACGCCTGCCTCATCTCCATCGAGATAGTCGAGAACGGTGACCTCAAATTCATGCTCTTCCGCCCATCGCGAATACATGCGAAGCAACATGCTTGTCCAATCTTGCGCCTCTGTGCCACCGGCACCGGCGTGCAGAGATAAGATCGCATTCATCGAATCATGTTCGCCCGTCAGCAACGTCTCAAGCCTGAGAATCTCATATTCGCGCTCCCACGCTTTCATCCCCTCCTCAACCTCACGTAAAACAGATTTATCTTCTTCTTCCTCCGCGAGTTCAAGAAGCACGGCAAGATCCTCAATCTGAGAAGTAAGATCGGCAAAGCGCTTGCTCTTTTTCGCAAGGTAGGTGATGCGTTTTTGTACAACAGATGCTCTCTTGGGGTCAGTCCAAAAATCAGCCTCCATCGTCTCTTTCGTCAGCCTCTCACGTTCATCTGCATCTTGTTCGAGACGAAGCGATTGACTGAGCGGCTCAAGCAATGTCTGACCATTCTCTACAGATGCTCTAAGTTCTTCCAATATCATGATCATCATCCAATCTATAGTCGATTGCCATCAATTCTGAAACCTTCGATAGAAAAAGCGCGGTACAACAACGCGGCCAATCGGCCGTACGCCAGTGTCTTTAGAGCGAAGAAAAAAGCTCGAATCAAACTCGCTGCCCAAAGGCTGCTGGCAAAAGCAAGCTGCAAAAGATCACCGACGATAGATGTAACGGCTCTCAATACCATAAAGGATATGAAAATGAAAAATTTCAGCCCTCGCGTCATCTTATAGCTTGCTTCCATCGCGTCAGGAATGCTTTTACGATCAAAAATGATGATAAATATCGTCATCGAAAACATCGAGAGAAAAATATAAAAAGGAATGTTCATCAGCGGAATAGAAAACAAATAAACAGCGATACTTGAAATAGCAAGCAGTAAAAATCTGGGATAGTAGCGTAACGCAATGCCCGTCGTCGTCTTGCCTGTATCAAGTGAGTAGATAGGCATTTGAAGCGATTCATGGCCTATAATTCTATTTGCGTCGCTTTCCGACAGAGGCGAGTAAATCCAGTTGACGGCATAAAGTAACAGAAAAAACATCCCCACGGCAGTGAGAGATATCTCGCGTATTAGCATGGCCAACCATCCGGCAGGAGGCAGAGGAAAAGCTCCTTGTCTCAAAAGAAACTGTTGCAATTGCTCCTGATACAAAATGCCATGATCGTTTCTCGGCATGGTGATATAGGCTAGTGCCGCAATGCCAAAGAGCAACAAAAACCATACGCGAACACGCCATGGACGTTGTATTTTTTCAATTTTGAGCGCTTCAAGAATGATTAACACGCAACTGCTTCCTTCACATGAGATGTTATTTCGCGTCGTTCACGAATGGATAAAGAGAGAATCAACTGATCTCAATCCGTTGACACCACTCGACCAATTCGTGTTAACGCCAACTGTAAGCCTAACACAACAAAGCTAGTATTCGCTATCTCAAAAGTAACACGTTTAGCATGATTGAACGATCAATAAACACCATGATAATCAGATGAATCAACGATTCAAGCCTTCGCTCTTTCATCTCGACATTATCCCTGCGGTGTCAAGATTTGAACACTTAGCACACCGCGCGTTTGCGCGATTAAATTCTTTAATCGATCGAGTGGCATGTTCATGTCGTCGGTACGAAAAGTAACGAGCAAATGCGTCAGTCCGCTGACAGGAATGCTCTGATGCAGTGTCATGAGCGTCGTCTCTGCTTCCAGCAACACATCAAGACAACGTGTCAGAGAACGCGCTAAATTCTCCACAATAATGATCATCGTCGTCATGGTCCCTTCGATGCCTGTGGAAGTCGAACGTATCGCCTTTCTGTACTTATAAAACGCGCTACGGCTTAAGCCGACTTTTTTGACAGCTTCATTCACGGACGACACTAGCTTCGAATCGAGCAAACGCTTCACTTCCATCACTTTAAGAAAGACATCGGGAAGCACGTCGGCTCGGACTAAATAATACTCTTCAGGTGTTTTTTTCTGCTTTGCCATAGATAACGAGCCTCTTTATCTCTCCATTGCCTGTGACTTGACTTACCACACATAATCTGTCATGAAACATATTTTATTCTTGCGTCGACAGAGATCTGTCACGTTGATAACAACCGCTCAA
>CAZBOM010000189.1:0-2443 GCA_964493375.1 uncultured Mageeibacillus sp.
ACCGATGTTCTCCCCTCCTAAGCCACTGATAAGCAACACATCACCTTCAGAAAGGGTGACATGATCGAGTCCGTCGGAGAGAACAAAATCACAAGATGACGTGAATCCAGCTACTTCAACACGACGGCGTGCGACATCGATCGGCCCTTTTCTAATATCGGTGATTAAGACGCGTTGGCAAATATTTTGCGCAAGAAGCGTCAACGGGACGGTAGCGTGATCGCTACCGATGTCAACGAGACGTCGGCATGGCGGGATGAGAGTTGAGATGAGTGTCAGTCTATCCAATGTGATTCGTTACCTGTGTTTAAAGTTATTCGCTCCCTCATTTTTGTCTAGTGATAGAGTCAATGATCGACATAAACAAATGGTTGGCCTTTCCATAATTGAATAGAAGGCCAACCATTTAAAAGACACGAAAGGTTATTAGTCGAGATATTCGCGTAATCTCGCGCTCATATTGGGTCCGCGCATTTTGCGAAGCGCCTTGGCCTCAATCTGACGGATTCGCTCACGCGTTACATCAAATTCAAGTCCGACTTCTTCTAAGGTTCGTGTTCTTCCATCGTCAAGACCGAATCTCAACCTCAGCACTTTCTCCTCACGCGGCGTCAAACCTGATAGCACTTTTGTCAGTTCTTCTTTAAGTAAAGTGGTCGCCGCTTGGTCTGCCGGTGAGGGGGCGTCTTCGTCGGGGATAAAGTCTCCGAGATGGCTATCTTCTTCCTCTCCAATTGGTTTTTCTAGGGAGACAGGCTCTTGGGAAATCTTCATGATTTCACGTACTTTCTCCGGTGTGATATCCATCTCGGCGGCAATCTCCTCCACTTCAGGCTCGCGACCGAGCTCTTGAACGAGTTGTCGCTGAATACGTATCAATTTATTGATTGTCTCCACCATATGAACAGGAATTCTAATCGTTCTCGCTTGGTCCGCGATGGCGCGCGTGATCGCTTGGCGAATCCACCATGTTGCATATGTGCTGAATTTAAAGCCCTTTGTGTAGTCAAACTTGTCGACTGCTTTCATCAAGCCTAAATTGCCTTCTTGAATGAGATCGAGGAAGTGCATGCCTCGCCCTGTGTATCGTTTTGCAATACTGACAACGAGACGCAAGTTGGCTTCTGTCAAGTGTTGTTTAGCTTCCCAGTCTCCATCTTCCATACGCGCGGCGAGATCTTTCTCTTCATCGGCTGTCAAAAGCTCAACTTTTCCGATCTCTTTTAAGTACATACGGACAGGATCATCGACGATCATCGCGTCGTTAAAAGCCTCAGCCTTTTTGTTGCGATCGCGTTCGATCATCTCTCGTTCGATTTCATCTTCATCGACCACTTCAATGCCGGCGCGTTCGAGAAGTACGATGACATCATCGAGACGCTCTTCATCCCACTTAATCTGCTCCAGAAAATCAAGAACTTCTTGTTGCTCGAGCTCTCCGTCTTTATCTTTGCCATGACAAATCAACGGATAAAGAGAGTTCAGATCGAGATTGCTGTCTTGAATCCGCTCCAAGATAGCGTCCTCATCCATCTCATCCTCTTCTTCCTCATCGTCATCACTTACATAGAGGGAGTCGTCAATAACATCCTCTGTATCGGGATCATATTCACCATCGACATCGAGATCATCATCAAGATCATCGTCTTTGTCAATTTCGACAACTTCCATGACCAATTCCTCTGTCAACAATTCTTCTGTATCTTGAGCTTCCATTTCGTCCTCTGAAAAGATATCTAAAGCCGGCTTGACGACTGGCTTATACGCATCCGCTGCGATTAAAACGGGAAGTCCGGCTTCCAATTGCCCCTCTTCCTCATTTTTCGCTTGATCAAATGCTTCATAAGCTTGAACAGCTGTTACTGTCGCCGCTTCTCGCCAAGTCATTGTTTTTATTTCTTCAACTTTAATGCTCACGATCATCCATCTCCTTGTAGCAACATACGATACGTCTGCACAGCCATCGTCATTGTGGCCGCTTTCACATATAATTCTTTTGCTTGTTCTTCATTTCCCGTCATCTCAAGTTCACTCGCTCTTTCGATCAAATCGTTTGCTTTTGCATCGAAACGAAGTATCCTGAGCTGACCTAACTGATTGAGAAAGACTTCACTCATCTGTTCTTTTGTCATTTTAGAGTTTGACACTTCTTGATGCTGGCGCATGAGTAACGCATGTAAGAAATCGGCACTCTTCTCAATCCTCGATCGATCATCCTCTATAGGGAGATCCTCGAATATGAGCGCCAACGTGCTTCCTATACACGCGTCTAATCTTGCGAGTGTCAAATGACCGGCTTTGGCTTCCTCTATCGACGCCTGCGCCAGCCTTTGCATAAAATCAGAATCAAAATCGTCTCTCGATAGCGCGCGTCCAATCTTTTCCGATAATAGCAGGTTCTTTACTTCATCCGTTACAACAAAACCGCCTAGTTTCGATTCAG
>CAZBOM010000190.1:0-2421 GCA_964493375.1 uncultured Mageeibacillus sp.
TCATCCATCACAACCTGATCTCGTAAGTATTCAATATGGCGGTATGGCTTGTCTTCTGTTTCAGATACTCTCGCTTTAGGAGGCATTGACCAACCGAAACAACGAGGCAAATAAGGTGAACGGACTGAGTGCAGCAGACTCGCCACACGCAAATCAGCCCACCCGTTTACATGTTTCACAACAACGCGCCGCCCGTCGTCTAAAGACGCTAATTTGAAGCCGCGGTCGTCAACCGTTTTCGTCTTCTCAAATGATGGTCGCGTCTCTGAACGTTCAGTTTTTACATTCACGTTTTGATTTTCCGGTGACATTTTTACCTTTGATTCGTCCTAATCAAGTACATGTTCATTGCAAGAATATCGTGTCACCACATAAAAAAGGCCGGTATTTCCGGCCTTTTCAGTCATTTTCTGTCATTATCGCATCTGCTATGCGATGACGTCTAGCCATGCCATCAGAGATATCAAGCATGAGTCGGTATCTCAAACGCTATAACAGTTGATGCAAACAATATCTGTTGTCTTACGCGTTGGCCGCCTCGAGCGCTTCGATCGGCTCACTCCTTATGAGCTTCGGTTCTTCTTCGCCTAACACACTCGCTCGATTGATGATGACTTTGCAAACATCACCACAGGAAGGGACTTCATACATCACGTTGAGCATCAAGCGCTCGAGAATCGTTCTCAATCCTCTCGCGCCTGTCTTCAAAGCGATCGCTTCTTGGGCGATGGCTTGCACCGCGTCATCTTCGAACACAAGCTCGACATCGTCGAAATTCATCAGCTTTTTGTACTGTTTCAGCAAGGCATTCTTCGGTTCTTCCAAGATCCGTATGAGTGCTTTCTCATCAAGCTCTTCTAACGCGACGACAACGGGAACGCGTCCAATAAATTCAGGGATCAAACCAAATTTCAGCAAGTCTTCAGGCAATAGATGCGAGAAAAGTTCCTTGCTTTCCATATTACTTGTGCCTTCAATTTCAGCACCGAAGCCGATTGATTTCTGTCCGATTCTATCGCGCACGATTTTGTCGATGCCATCAAAAGCTCCGCCAAGAATAAAGAGAATATTCGTTGTATCGATTTGAATAAAATCTTGGTGAGGGTGTTTTCGTCCACCCTGCGGCGGGACATTCGCGACGGTCCCCTCGAGAATCTTGAGCAACGCTTGTTGGACACCTTCACCACTGACATCGCGCGTGATCGAAGGGTTGTCTGATCGACGCGTAATCTTGTCGATCTCATCGATATAAATGATGCCGCGCTCGGCTGATGCCATATTGAAATCAGCGCTCTGAATCAACCGCAACAGTATGTTCTCAACATCTTCCCCAACGTAACCAGCCTCTGTGAGAGCCGTCGCATCGGCGATGGCAAACGGAACATGGAGAATGCGAGCCAATGTCTGCGCGAGAAGCGTCTTCCCCGAGCCCGTCGGCCCTAGGAACATAATGTTGCTCTTCGCTAGATCGACACCGTCATCTTCTGTTTCAATGTAATCAGCGTAAACGCGTTTGTAGTGGTTGTAGACCGAAACGGCGAGCGTCTTCTTCGCTTCATCTTGACCGATCACATACTCGTCGAGACGCTCCTTGATTTGTTGTGGCGTCAGAAGATTCATCTCCTCTTCTTCCGGACTCCGTCGAGGGAATCGGAGCGAGAGACTGTCATCTAACATTTCATCACAGAGCATGACACACTCATTGCAAATATAGGCGCCGGGACCTGCGATCAAGCGGTCGACTTGGTCTTCTGTTTTGCCACAAAAAGAACAGTGGATCGATTTAAACTGGTCATTATCGTTTATGTCGCTCATTCAATCATCCCTTCACGTGCCGGTTGAATAAGATATCTCTCTCATCCTTAGGCGCGTTTGCTCATGATTTTGTCAATCAATCCATATTCAATCGCCTGTTCCGCAGACAACCACGTGTCGCGATCTGTATCGCGTTCAATCACTTCAATCGGTTGTCCCGTGTGTTCTGAAAGAATCCTGTTGAGCCTCTGCTTCAGTTTAAGAATGTACTCCGCCGCGATCGTAATATCGGTCGCCTGCCCTTGAGCACCTCCCGAAGGCTGGTGAATCATCAAGTCGGCATTGGGGAGAGCAAAACGCTTACCCTTCGTACCTGCCGCGACGAGGAAAGCTCCCATACTGGCCGCCATGCCCATACAAATCGTTTGAACATCAGGCTTGATGTATTGCATGGTGTCGTACACCATGAGACCGGCCGATACTTCACCACCCGGGCTGTTGATGTAAAACTGGATGTCTTTATTCGGATCTTCCGCTTCAAGGAATAAAAGCTGCGCTACGACTAGATTGGCTGTCACGTTATTGACGGCATCACTCAAAATGACAATGCGCTCTTTTAGAAGCCTCGAAAAAATATCATAGGAACGCTCTCCACGGTTGGTCTGT
>CAZBOM010000191.1:0-2386 GCA_964493375.1 uncultured Mageeibacillus sp.
ATTAGAGGTTTGCGGTCAAAAAATTCGGGTTGTGCAAATGATTTTTTGGATAAGTTGCATTTCTGACCAAGGTCTAGGCGATTGATGACTCGTGGTAAAAAAATCGACTTGTGGCAGTCTTTCCTACAATCTGTATTTGGGCAATCTGTATTTGGGCAAGCTGTATTTGGGTAAGCTGTATTTGGGTAAGCTGTATTTGGGTAAGCTGTATTTGGGCAAAGTATAAGCGGCAAGGTTTTGTTGTCTTGCCGCTTTTACTCTGTATCGGTTATCGCATTTCCGCGCCTAAGGTGTATTTCAGCTTTTTAATCAAACGGCTGCGGAGCTGTTCGATTTCGTCAGCGGTGAGGGTTCCTGTATCAGATGCGAGGCGGAAGCGGAACATGAGTGATTTTTTGCCAGCCGGAATCTGTTCTCCGCGGTATTCTTCTATAAATTCTGCGTCGTGGACATGGTTTGCGACGGCTTCGGCAATCTGCGCCCATGTGACATCTTCACCGATTAAAATCGAGAGATCTTGCTCGACGAGCGGGAATTGAGGCAGGTGTCTGAATCGGTTGTCGCGGCTTTGCAACGGGATGAGTTTTTCCATGTTGAGTTCAGCGAGAGCAACGCACATGACGCGTGCGCCTGATTCTTCTGTCGCTTTTGGAGATAGCAAGCCCATGCAGCCGATTTCTTCGCCTTCGTCGTTGACGATTTTGAGCCAAGCGTTGTGGTCTGCCCAAGGCATCTTTTCACCGACTTGTTTGAACGACCAACCTTGAATACGTCCGAAGCGCGGGAGTTGCGTGAGAATTCCTTTTAGGCGACGGAACAGCAAGAAAGGACCGACTCCGGCGAGCGCGATTCCAAGATGACGCTCTTGCAAAGGCAGTTTCTCTTCTTCCGCATAGTGGCTCACTTCGCCTTTTGAAAAAACTTGGGCGACTTCAAAAAGACCGAACGTCTCGTAATAGCGCGAGTTCAAGACGGTCGCCTCTAACAATCCGGGGATGAGTGTCCCACGCAAGTGCTGGCGATCGGGCGACGGAGGACTCGCGAGTTTAATAAGCTCGTTCGCGTCTTCGCCGGCCGTATCGACAAAAGCGTCGGCGACCCACGGGTAGGTGAAAATCTCTTGCAAACCGGCGCGGAAGGCGAGGTATTCGCGGATGGCGCGTTCGCTCTCGACATCGAGTTGCCTGATCGGCTTTTCGAGCGTGATGGTCGGCGGCAAGTACTCGAAGTTTTCATAACCGATCATGCGACAGACTTCTTCGAGGATGTCGTCCTTGATGTCGACATCGCCGGTCGCACGCCAACTGGGAACACGGACATTCAATGTGTCATCACCATCGTAATCCACGTCAAAGCCGAGCGGTGTCAGCGCTTTGATCGCGTCATCGGCTGAGATCGTTTGGCCGGAGCGGACATTGAGGAAATGGAGCGATACGGGAAGTTCGATGGTTCCGGTCTCTTCCACGAGATGTGCGCCGGCTGCCACGATGCGTGCGTTTGGTTGGAGTTTTTCCATGAGTTGTTGAGCGATGCCAAGCGCGAGATCGCAACGCTGTGTGTTAATGGCTTTCTCAAAACGAATGGACGCTTCCGTGCGGACATGGTGGTGTGAAGCCGTCTTTCGGATGCCGATCGCCTCGAAGTTGGCGACTTCGAGCACCATGCTTTTTGTTTCGGGAAGCACTGAATCGTGAGCTCCGCCCATGACACCGGCGAGTCCGATCGGCTTGTCAGAACCGTCACAGATGAGAAGGTCAGACGATGTCAAAGAGAGCTCTCTGCCGTCCAGCAGTTCGAGCTCTTCCCCTTCTTTCGCGACGCGCACGCGGATGCCGTCTTGGACGTGCGATTCATCAAACGCGTGCGTCGGTTGTCCCGTTGCGAGCATCACATAGTTCGTGATGTCGACGATGACGTTGATCGGGCGCATGCCGACCGACCAGATAAGGCGACGCATGTCGAAAGGCGCTTTTTCAAGTTCAATCCCTTCAAAAACAACGGCGTCGTAACGACGACAACGATCGGTGTCGACAATCTCGACGGCGTAATCTTTCGCGTCATCAGGTTTTTTAAAGGTGGGAAGCGGGCGAAGTGTTCCGCCATAGATGGCGCAAAGCTCTCGCGCGAGTCCGTAGTGACCCCAAAGATCGGGTCGGTTTGTCAATGATTTGTTGTCGATATCGAGGATCAAATCGTCAAGCCCGAGCACTTCGGCGACAGGTTGTCCCGGCAAGGCGTCGGGGAAGAGATCGGTGAGATCGACGATTTCTGCTTCTTCGTCTTCCGAAGGCGGAAAAAGATCGCCGAGGTCGAGCTCTTCCGAGGCGCAGATCATCCCGTGGCTCACGACACCACGCACTTTGGCGGCCGTGAGCTCAACACGCTC
>CAZBOM010000192.1:0-2345 GCA_964493375.1 uncultured Mageeibacillus sp.
TTCTCGGTCGAGGCGCTCTGCTCTCACTCTTTATGATTCTCGTTTTACTGCCAAATTTACTTAGAGTATTTGACCGCGCTATTGAAAAGACGACGTGGAAGTTACAAATGCTTCCTGTCAGTCGTGCATCAAGTCTGGAGGAATAACATGAAATACACAAAAGTTAAAAAAAGAATTCACGTCGAGAAGAAAGCTTGGATGAAGCCATTGGTGGGTTTACTGCTGCTGGCTCTTGTCATTGGTGTCATTCCGGGAATTGCTCAAGCTGAACGTGAGTTGAAGCTCGTCACACTCCCTACATCTGACTCCAGCAAGAGGGAAGTTGTTTACGCGCGCCTCAAAGCGACGGGGGATGTCGACAATATCTATGTTGTCAATCACTTCCAGCCTTCAAAAAAAGTGCCTTTGAAAGATCACGGTGATTATCAAGAGGTCATCCAGTTGACAGGTGATCACGCTCCTGTTCTAAGTGGAACGACCGTTTCTATCGCCGAGGCGGAAGGACCTTATTACTACCAAGGGAATTTGAAATCTCGAGAACTGCCTTGGAAAATTGGTATTTCATGGAAGCTTGACGGAGAAAAAAAAGAACCTGAAACGCTCTCCGGAGCTAAAGGTGAGCTTGAGCTTGAGCTGACCATCAAACAAAATGAAGCCGTCAATTCAGATTTCTTTAAGCAGTATGCGCTTCAAATCAGTATTCCGATCGATCCGGAGCGGACTGAACTTGTCGCAGCGAGCGAAGGCTTTATGGTTTCTTATGCCGGTGCCGAGCACCAGCTGACATATATCGCCTTGCCGGGCAAGGAAACGACGATCAAAGCTGTTTTCAAAGTAAACGATTTTGCGATGGGTCAAATGACCTTAGCCGGTATACCGCTATCTTTCGACATCAATCTCGATGATTTTGAGGAGTTCGATAAAATGCTGGAGCCTCTCGATGAGCTTTCGACGGGAATCGCCGGTTTTTCGGATGGTGCTTCAAAACTTCGACAAGGATACCGCGAACTTCTCGGCTCATTTAACAAAGTGCGCGATGGAAGCGGGAAACTCGTTTCCGGTGGGCATAAGCTAACCGATGGGGCTAATCAACTCAAAGGTGGTATTGATGAATACACCGCCGGTGTCGATCGCTATGCCCAAGGAGTAAAACAGCTTTCAAATGGGTACTCGGCTTTTGACCAAGGTGTCAAGGAGATGTTCAATGGAACGAAGCGGTTGAAGGCAGAAGGCGAGCAACTAAAAGACGCTTCGCGGATGATCTTGGAAGGCTTAAACGAGATTGTGTTACAGCTTCCGCCTGCCGATAGTTTTGAGGGACTCAATTTGCCTGACATCACACCGGATATGGTCGCAAAGCTTGATGCGCTGGCGAATGGATCATTGCAATTTCGCGATGCGTTAGCTCAACTTGCTTCTGATGAAGGTGGTGTGGCCGCTCTCTACGGTGGGTTGAAAAAAATGCGAGAACAGCTCGCGGAACTAAAAAGACAAGCCGATCAGTTTGTTATTCCCGGCGATGATGTACAACCCATGACGGCTGAAAAATGGCAAGGGTATATCGCAAGCCTCGGATTCACGTTTGCAGGGGATCCGGGAAGTGGTGCCGATGTCATACTTTACAATCAACTCGCCGGCATGTCGCAATTGGCAGCCGGTTACAAGCCTGCCGTGATGATGCTTCGCGGAACCATCGACAATCTACTCGATCAAACGCAGGGGATACCGGCACTTGAACATGGCACGAAGCAGCTTCTCGACGGTTTACGCCAATTGTCTGCAAACTATGGTGGCTATCACAACGGTACGGAACAAGTGCCCGGCATTCACGATGGATTAATCGAGCTTACCGGCCAGGTGAAAGGCTTCGCATCGCTGTCGGGATCTGTCGCGCCGCTAATCGGCAGCTATCCCGAACTGATCAATGGCCTTCGCCAACTGCAAGCCGGCTATGCCGGTGTGTACGATGCCGATGGCAAGCCGATTGTCGGTGGCGATGGTAAGCCGATGATAGGTTTCCATCACGGGCTTGAAACGTATCTTGAAAAAGGTATCGGTGGTCTTCTCGCCGGGTACAAAGGGGCTTCGAATAAACCGGGATTGCTATCCGGCTCGGATAATATTAAGAACGGTCTTGCCACTCTCGCTAAAAACGGGCAGCAGCTTTCATCGGGAGGCAGTGAATTGAGAAGCGGTGCGTCTAAGACAGGGAAAGGAATTTCAGATTATGTCAGCGGTGTCTCCACATTTAAGAGAGGGCTTGACCGCTATCGAAGTGATGGACTCATTCCTTATTCAGATGGGATCAAACAATTTGCGGAAGGTGCTGACAAACTAAAAGAAGA
>CAZBOM010000193.1:0-2341 GCA_964493375.1 uncultured Mageeibacillus sp.
TTCATCGAAGAACTCGCCGGCACCTTCGCCTTCACAGCATCCCGGTTCACAGCAGCCACAGCCTTTATCATCTTCCGGCGCGTACATAAGCTGAAAAATTGTCATTCCTACTATCCTCCTTAAGGATTGTTTATTACGATGTTTGCTTCTCGTCCATCACACGTAAATGTATTTTCAAGAAGCGAACGAACGCATTATAGCATGATCACCATCACCCTGTCGTGATCAATAAGTCCATCCACATTTTTGTCAACGACCACGAAGTTCCCCACGTTGTGCACCGAGAAGTCCTCCGCGTTGTGCGTCGAGCCACTCTTGTAACAAAATCTCCGCGGCGATCTTATCGACGAGACTCTTGTCGCGCTTTTTCCCTTTTTTCCCGGCACCTGTTTCAACAATCACGCGACTTGCAAGCTGAGATGTAAAGCGCTCATCAAACATTTCAACTTGAATGTTCGCCTTCTCTCGCAATGCATCGGCGAACTGAATCGCCTCTTCGGCGATCGTCGATTCTTTTCCATCTGTTCTAAGTGGTAAACCGACAACAATGGTGTCGACGTCGTTCTCAATACAGAGAGAGACAATGTGATCAACGGGTCCCGGCTCGTCACCGTGATCGCGAGTGATCGTATCGAGTCGACGCGCAAAAAGACGAAGTGGATCGCTCACGGCGATACCCACTCGCTTTTTCCCGTAATCAATACCGAGAACTCGCTTGCTCATTGAATCAAAGTCGATCGATGTAATCTCTCAGAATGACTTCGAGTAATTCGTCTCGTTCCATGCGACGAATGACACCGCGAGCGCCGAGATGACTCGTAATGTAAGTGGGATCACCGGAGAGAAAATAACCGACCAACTGGTTAATCGGATCGTATCCTTTCTCCTCCATCGCCGCCATGACTTCAGCCATAATCTGATGAGCTGCCAGACGCTTCTCACTGCCAATTTCAAAACGATTTGTATCTTGTTCGACCATAGGCACCTCCGACTCTCAGTTTAACATGAGAGCTAATCTAATGGGGCATTTATCATTTCGGCTAAAGCCATTTCGTTCTCAACTCCAATGGAAATTTATGATTTCGGCTAGAGTCATTCTGTTCTCAACTCCAATGGAAATAAATCATTTCGGCTAAAGCCATTTCGTCTTCAATTCCAATGATCTTCATCGGCACAATAGATCCTCGCGCCGGAAGGCTTCTATCTCTTGTTTGAACCACGTCAGAGACTTCTCTCATCACGCCCTTCACGAAAATATAATCCGGCGTATACCCTTCGGCTCTTCCCTGATCATCAAATTGCTCAATCAACACCTCGAACACTTGCCCCATGCGATCTTCAATAGCCTTAACGGCAAGCTCCGTCGCCTTGGCGCGCAAAATCTCCGATCGTTCTATCGCTATGTCGGCCGGCACTTGCTGTGGCATCTTGTCGGCAAGCGTGCCCGGACGTCGAGAAAAACGAAAGACATGTATACGCAAAAATCCGATCTCATCACAGAACGCCAGCGTTTCATCAAAATCCTCTTGCGTTTCGCCGGGGAATCCGACGATGAGATCTGTCGTGATCCCCGCATGCGGGAAAGCATCTCTGATTTTAGCTACCGCGTCGCGGTACGTATCTTTCGAATCACGGCGTCTCATCGCTCTCAAGATGCGATCTGAACCGCTCTGAAGCGATAAATGAAACGAAGGACATAGACTCTCAATGTCTTTAATCTTCGCAATAAAATCATCGGTGATTAAACTAGACTCAAGCGAACCGAGACGAATTCTTTTGACGCCGTTGACACGGCTGAGGGCGACGATCACATCGGCAAGATCGTGCGTATCTCCCTCACAAGCCGTTGAACGGCAAAAATCGATGCCATACAGGTTGAGATTTGTTCCGGTCAAGACAAATTCCGAGAACCCTTGTTCAGCGAGAATCTTTGCTTCCTCAATAATATGATCAAGCTTGCGACTTCGTGCCGGGCCTCTTGCGATCGAAATGGCGCAGTATGCGCACCGATTGTCACAACCGTCTTGAACCTTTAGAAAAGCCCGCGTCTCATCGGGAATCGCCGGTGCCATCAGTTCTTCGTACGACTTATCCGTTGATTCAATTTTTCCGTCAACGGCGGGATTGACCTTGAAAACCGGAGCTAAACAAAGATTCTCGCAGTCGCGCATGTTTTTCTCACAGGCATTTACTTTCTCGATGAAAAGACTAGCTTTTTCATCATCCTTTTCGATAAGAGCTCGATAGATTAGCGCAGGTATTTCTGATCGCCCGAAAGTACCGACACAGACATCAACCAAATCAGAGAGATTTGAGCGCTCGGAATAACATCCGCAAGCAA
>CAZBOM010000194.1:0-2261 GCA_964493375.1 uncultured Mageeibacillus sp.
CCATGGCAAGTCAGTTGATGGGCGCGCTGATCAATATTGCGCTCGATCCAATCCTCATCCACGGTTGGTTCGGCTTTCCGGCTCTCGGCGTCAATGGCGCGGCGATCGCGACAGTCATCGCACAATTCATCGGAGGCTTTGTCGTTCTCTATTGGCTCTTTATCAAAAAACGAGTCGTTACGATCCGTCTGCGCCGTTTTCGTTTTAGAAAGAAAGCACTTAAAGAGATATATCGCGTTGGCTTTCCAACCATCATCATGATGTCGGTGATGTCCTTCGTCGGTTTAGCCTTTAATGCGATCATTCGCCCATTTTCTGAGATGGCGATCACGGTGTTTGGCATCTATCTGAAAATCGAAAGCTTTGTCTTTATGCCTGTTTTTGGCATAGGCCAAGGGATTCTCCCGATCATGGCCTACAATTACGGTGCAAAGCGGTATGATCGCATTCGAAAAGTATTGAAGACGGGGCTACTATTAACGTTTGGAATCATGTTTGTTTCGACGATTTTGTTCCTCGCTTTTCCCAGGAGTTTTTTGCAAGCCTTTAACGCGACAGAAGAAATGCTCGTCATGGGTGTTCCCGCACTTCGCTCAATCGCGCTTTGTTTCGTCTTTGCCGGCGTGACGATTATGTTATCTCAAGCCTTTCAAGCGTTGGGGCGCGGCGTTTACAGTTTGATTGTCTCTGTTTTTAGACAAGTGGTCCTTCTTTTGCCACTCGCGCGACTTTTCGCCATATGGCATCTCGATCTCGTGTGGTATGCCTATCTGATCTCTGACGTTGGGGCCATGATTCTCGCGGTTATCATTTTTCGAAATCTGTCGAAAAAAGCCATGCCCATGGAAGAGTGCGGCGACTGTGTTTAAGTGACGTTCACTTAGGAATGTTTGCCTTTAATTATCTAAAATATTGAGAATTATCCAATAGATTATGTTATTATTTACTCATAATATTGCAAATCGATACAATCGCACATGATTGGAGAAACCCTATGAAAAGATATGTATTGATAACAATGATGGCACTACTCGTGGCATCACTCTTTTTGGTGACCGCATGTTCACAAAAAGGCAAACCTCCCCACACGGAAATTCCGGGTAAAACGGATTCCCCGCAACCACCGGGACAGAGCAAGGATCAACCGCCTGCTTCCGATAAACTTGTTCTCTATCAAGTTCTTTCGAGAGAAGAAGTAGAGAATATGACGGGCTTAAAAGTCGTCGCCTTACGTGTGGAAAAAGACATCTTTGGCAGTGCCTTTGGTCAGAGAATCTATCTGGCGGAGAAAGAGGCGATGCCTCTTCCGGATGATGATTCGAAATCTGATCGATCAATAAGCGTTTCATTGAGCTATTCAAGCAAACAACCTCCTGAAGAGAGATTAGACAGGAAAGATTACGTGCGAAAAAGAGATGCGTGGAAAGATGATCCGTCCTTTCAAGATCTCGGACGTTTGGCGGAGATGGCGTATGGGTACACAGATTCTAGCGGAGATCCACCGCAAGATGTCATTCATGCCGTGAATGCTGAATGCACCTATATTGTGAAAGGATACTATCCCGAGGCCAATCTTGATCTGCTATCGAAGATGGTTTCGACTATGGTAGAAAATCAGAAAAAAATACATGACACAGACACCTTCGCAAACTTAGAAAGACCTAAGCCTGGCTCTGAATTGAGTGTTGATGAACTACGAGAGCGCACGGTTGGATGGTATGAAAAAGTGAAGCTTGGGATGACAATCGACGAAGTTCGCGCGATAACGGGATCGTTGCAAGGTTACAAGACTGAATGGAATGAGTCGACTGATTATGTTTTCACTGATATGAGCGGTAAGACATTAGCGGTCAACGTGACAAAAGAAGGAAAAGTAATCAAAAAAGATATATTGCTCAAATACTTCGATTTGAGTGATTACGCCCAATTGACGCCTGGCCAATTTAAAGAGGAAGACCTTAAAGACCTTTATAACACGAGACTGGAAGATGCGAACAAGCGGTTGGGAACACCGGGTATTGAAGTCTTCGAGCTAGGTAAACCTGATAGTTTTGAGAAAAAAATGGCAAAGTATTATTGGTTTGGAGAAAACGGACAGACGATTCGCGCCGTGGTACTCTGGCCAAGTCAAGAGATCGATGAAGTATCTTTCTTTGATGAATCAGGAAAAATGGTATGGCCATAAGAAACGATATGAGCATTAAGGCTGAAAAAAGTGGCACAACACCCATAACTAATTGTGCAAAATGTTGGATAATCTG
>CAZBOM010000195.1:0-1239 GCA_964493375.1 uncultured Mageeibacillus sp.
GATCTCCTCACCCGTACTATCGTGACGCAACAAGACCTTACCGCCGAGAGTGACGCGCGTACGACTGATATCTTTTTCGTCGATGACCTTCGCGTTTTTAAGGATTTCTTCAATCTCCATGATACGAAGATCGTTGTCGGCATAGGCTTGTTTGGCGTCATCAAACTCTGAGTTTTCCGTCACGTCACCGTGTGAGCGCGCTTCTTTCAATCTCTCAGCGATTTCCGCCGCGACACGCGTCTTGCGATCTTCCAGTTCCTCCTGGTACTCGCGAATCCTACCGTACGTCATTTCATAGACAATATCTGCCATGTTTTCTGCTTCCTTTAATTTGATTTTTGATAAGCTGAGTCGACATCATCATTCTAAAAAGCCTTCGTCACTAGCCCTTGTTCGGCGGCTTGATTTTCGCTTACCACCCAATCTCCATACGATCGAGTCATTCTTGAACAACGACAGCCTTACGAATGCTTTCAATCAGTCCACTCTCACACAACCCAAATATTATACCTTAATTCTTGCATGGACGATGGCTCGCAGTTCGCTAGCCTTCCATCTGGCTCTCCTTGCGAATGACGTCATGCGCGCCACCTTCGACAATACTGGTGGGCGAAACGACGACAAACCGTGATTTTTTCTGGAATTCGGCAATGTCAACGGAACCGCAAGCGCACATCGTCGCGCGAATTTTCGCCAATGTGACGGCTACGTTGTCTGCCAGCTTACCGGCGTACGGGACGTACGAATCGACACCTTC
Organism: uncultured Mageeibacillus sp.; assembly: GCA_964493375.1. Classification (GTDB taxonomy): domain Bacteria; phylum Bacillota; class Clostridia; order Saccharofermentanales; family DTU023; genus UBA4923. Next base: position 758 of record CAZBOM010000195.1, read on the forward strand.
CTCAAAATGCATCTGACCTGTACCGCCGTCATCGTAGCGTTGCCAATTGCGCGCGCGGTTCGAACCTTCTCCCCAATATTCTTTGACATAACTTCCTTGCAGAAGAACACGTCTCGTGGGGCTCTCATCAAATCGCGCGAAATAGCGGCCGAGCATGAGAAAGTCTGCTCCCATCGCGAGTGCCAACGCCATATGGTAGTCGTAGACGACGCCGCCATCCGAGCATAGCGGAATGTAAACACCTGTTTCCTTATACCAGCGATCTCTCGCTTCCGCCACTTCAATCAACGCGGAAGCTTGACCGCGGCCGATACCTTTTTGCTCTCGCGTGATGCAGATTGAGCCGCCACCGATACCGACTTTTATAAAAGAGGCGCCGGCTTCCGCGAGGAAACGGAATCCCTCCTCATCCACAACATTACCGGCACCTAGAACAAAATCGTCCCCATACTTTTCACGCACAAATGTAATCGTGTCTTTTT
>CAZBOM010000195.1:1249-2233 GCA_964493375.1 uncultured Mageeibacillus sp.
ACAAGATGTCGCATCCCGCTTCAATCAGCGCCGGTACGCGCTCACGGAAATCGCGTGTATTAATACCCGCGCCGACGAGGAGCCTCTTATGGTCGTCGAGCATCTCATATGGGTTTTCTTTATGTTGGTCATAGTCTTTGCGGAAAACGAGCGAGACGAGACGCCCATCTTCATCGAGAATAGGCAGTTGGTTCAGCTTATGATCCCAAATGATATCGTTCGCCTCGCTAAGCGTGATTCCTTCACGACCGAAAACGATGTCTTCAATCGGCGTCATGAATTCACTCACAGGCGTATCGAGATCGGTCCGCGAAACGCGATAATCACGACTGGTGACGATTCCCAATAGTTTGCCTGATGAGGTTCCATCATCAGTAATCGGAACGGTCGAATGACCTGTGCGCTCTTTCAAGCGCACGATGTCAGACAACTTATCATCGGGTTTCAGGTTGCTGTCGCTTGGGACGAACCCGGCTTTGAATTTCTTAACTTTTCGAACCATTTCACACTGGCGCTCTATTGGTTGAGAGCCATAAATAAACGCCAAACCGCCTTGCCTCGCGAGCTCAATCGCCATACGATCATCGGAGACCGCCTGCATAATCGCGGAGACTAACGGAATATTGAGAGAAACGGGACATTCTTCTTCGCCTTGACGATATCTCGTCAACGGTGTCGTTAAGTTGACGCGATCAGGTGTGCAATCGCGAGTCGTCAAATTCGGTACGAGCAAGTACTCACTAAATGTTCTTGAAACGCCGGGAATGACTTGTCCCATATCATGCCTCCTTTGAGTGCTTTCGTTCTATCGCTTTTTCTAAGAATGCGAGAAACAACGGGTGTGGGCGCGTTGGGCGCGACTTGAATTGCGGGTTTGAAATGATGCCGATGAAAAATGGATGGTCGGGCCATTCAAAAGCTTCAACCCATTTTCCATCCGGCGACATACCGGAAAAACGAAGTCCCGTGGCGGCTAGAACTGAT
>CAZBOM010000196.1:0-1674 GCA_964493375.1 uncultured Mageeibacillus sp.
ATAATAAGAATGAAAGTTAAACCGTATTGATAACTGTCGCTCGCAATGACAATACCATGTAAGGAGAACGTATTATGGGAAACATATTTGAAATGGTTGACATACAAAAAAAGCATCTCACCTCTTTTCGTCCTTTAGAACTAAGTGAAATTAAACGACTTCGAGAAGACTATATTATTGAAGCAACCTACAATTCTAACGCCATCGAGGGAAGCTCTCTCACTTTAAGAGAGACCGCTTTGATATTAAAAGAAGGCGTCACCATTGCGCAAAAACCGCTAAAAGAACATTTGGAGGCTATTGGGTTCAAAGATGCCTTTTGGTATATGGTTGAATTAGCTGAAAGCCAAGTTCCTCTTACGGAATCGCTGATTAAGCAAATTCACTCACTCGTTCTTACAAACGATCCCCACAACAAAGGCAAGTACCGATCGATACCGGTAGCAATTCTGGGAGCTCATGCAACTCCTCCCGAACCTCATCTTGTTCCTCAATATATGGAACAATTATTAGTCGATTATGAGAATTGGAAAAGATCGATGCATCACATCGAAGCCGTCGCAAAATTTCATTTAGAGTTCGAGTCCATACATCCTTTTATCGATGGAAATGGAAGAACCGGACGACTAATCATGAATTACGAGTTAATTAAAGAAGGCTACTTACCCATTGATATCAAATTTGCGGATCGAGATCGATATTATGATGCCTTTGATGCATATCATAAGGGTAGTTGTAGCCATGCGGTTATGTCGCAACTTGTTGCCGAATACGAGTATGATGAATTAACTCGCTATATTCCTATAGTGGAAAAATCAGCTAGGATTAAGGAACAGAGACGAGAATTAGAGAGGTAGTGAACCACTTCACTACCTCAATAGATCACATGAAAACAATGAAAAGATAAAGCATTAGCTCGGGGTTGTGGTGGAAGCGAGGGGAGTCGAACCCCTGTCCGAAATTGCGTCAAAAAGGACATCTCCGGGTGCAGCCTGCGATTAAGGATTCCCCTTCCGACTCGATCCCAGGCAGTCTTGTCGGTCAGGTAGTCTAATGATACGCAACGGGCGTCAAGACATTCGCCCGCCGGGTGCCTCGTTTAACCTGCCACCGAGGTAAGGTCTGCTGATAACGTCTAGATGCGGTCTGCAGATCAACCGCTTAGACGACAGCGGTTATGCCGCTGCGAGTGCCGGTTTATTGGCAATTATAAAGTCTCTCGTTTTTTTAAGAGGCCAACGAGAATCCTCTACCCGCTTTCCCAATCTCAACAACCCCGTCGAAACCAGTACGCTCCCATAAACTACCTATATATCTTATCACGGATTCGTTTTGTTCGCGAAAATCAACCGCTATGTTACCATTTGAAACGCCTTAGAGTCAAAGGTTTTGGCCTTTTCAACGTTGTCAGATCAGGTTTTCCGCCATTGTCATTCGCCTACTTGATCAACGCCGCCTTTTGCAACAAGTCGAAAAGGATCGTCTCCGTGCTCGTGACGATAGCCCACATCTCGCGAAAAAGCGCGAGCGCCGTGTCTTTATTCTCTTTCGTCCGCGACTCGACAGCGTCATGCGGAACGAATACCTCATAACCTTTGGCACGTAAATCACGCACCGTCTGGTAGACACAAACGTGCGTCTCGGCTCCAATGACGATAATTTGCTGACGATCAT
>CAZBOM010000196.1:1684-2213 GCA_964493375.1 uncultured Mageeibacillus sp.
GTTTGACAAGACAATCATTCACTTCCGGTGTGAGCGCCGTGAAATGAATCTTCTCGAAAATCTCGGCGTTTACGTCTTCTGACTGCATCAATTCCAGGAGCGATTCCATGGTTCGACCGAGTCCTCTCGGGTATTGCTCAGTCGCCACCACCGGCAAGTGAAAAGTTTTCGCGACGTGCAAAAGCACGCTCGCTTGTTTCAATAGTTGCTCCGGATCGTTCATCGCCGGCACGAGTCGTTCTTGAAGATCGATCACGAGGAGAAGCGTGTTGTCGCTATCTAATTTGTATTTCTTTTCCATCATTCACCACACGACCGTTAGTCTCTGCTTAAGTCTTTCATGCGTTTTCGAATATCTCGCTCTTGTGAGCGCTCTTTGATTGTTTCGCGTTTATCGTATAGTTTCTTGCCTCGCGCGACGCCGATTTCTACTTTGACGCGTCCATCGAGAAAATACGCTTTGAGTGGAACGAGCGTCATGCCTCGCTGTTGAATGGCGATCTCGAGCTGGCGGATCTCGTGTTTATGA
>CAZBOM010000197.1:0-2175 GCA_964493375.1 uncultured Mageeibacillus sp.
ACCTTTTTTTGCGGAACGACTCATGCTGTCTCCTCCATCCTTATCTCTTCTTACGGCGACGTCTGATAATCAAACGATCGGTCGGTTTATTGCGTTTACGTGTGCGGTAACCATGGTTCGGTTTACCCCAAGGTGTCATAGGACTTGGGCGTCCGATAGGTGCTTTACCCTCACCACCGCCATGTGGGTGGTCGACAGGGTTCATCGCTGAACCACGCACGTGTGGGCGACGGCCCATATGGCGCTTACGACCGGCTTTGCCGATGTTTTTAATTTCATTTTCAGGGTTACTCACAACGCCGATGACAGCGCGGCAGTTCTGCAAAACGAGGCGAACTTCACCGGATGGCATACGGATGGTCGCATAGCGGCCTTCCTTCGCGAGCAATTGTGCTGATGTGCCGGCGGAACGTACGAGCTGACCACCGTGTCCGGGGTTGAGCTCGATGTTGTGAATCTGCGTACCGACGGGGATCGAAGACAAAGGCAAGCAATTGCCAGCGACGATATCCACATCGACACCGGAAACGACTGTATCGCCGACCTTTAGACCGTGCGGGGCGATGATGTAGCTCTTCTCACCATCTTCGTACGTAAGCAGCGCGATAAACGCTGTACGATTGGGATCATATTCGAGTGCCGCGACTTTGGCCGGAATATCGGTCTTATTGCGTTTCCAATCAATCATGCGGTACTTTTGACGGTTTCCGCCACCGCGATGGCGAACCGTGATGCGTCCGTAATGGTTACGTCCGCTATTCTTCTTCTTCGTCGAGAGAAGGCTCTTTTCAGGCGCTTTCTTCGTCAAATCAGAAAAGTCTGTGCCTGTCATCTGCCTTCTTGCGGGCGAAGTCGGGCGATAGCCTTTCGTTGACATAGTTATCTCCTTACTTTCACGCGATCGGCTTACTGGCCAAATCCGAATTCTGCGATCTCAGTCTTATAACGTTTAGACTTTGTACCTGTTTTGCCGCCGGGGAGATTGTACTCTTCCGGTTGCGGGTCGAGATCGATCGTAACGATGGCCTTTTTCCACGAAGCCGTGCGGCCGCTGTTCTTGCCCATGCGACGCAGTTTTCCGGACAAGTGCATCGTATTCACTTTCAGCACTTTGACTTCAAACAAGTCTTCACAGGCTTTGCTAATTTCAGTCTTTGTCGCGTTTTTCGCGACAACAAACGTATATTTGCCTTGCATCGTATCTTCCATACTTTGCTCGGTAATGATCGGTTCCAGAATAATATCGTGCGGGTTCTTCATGATGCGTAAACCTCCTGGAATGATTCAAGCGCTTCACGCGTCGCGATCAAGCGATCATACTTGAGCAAGTCAAGAACTGAGAGTGCGTTGACCGGAGCGGTCTTCACGCCTTGGAGGTTTCGCGCGGAGCGAACCACATTCTCATTTCTGCCTGTCGTGACGACGAGAGACGTTGTATCAGCGCCTAAATTCTTAAGGACTTCAACCATCTCACGCGTTTTGCCATTTTCAATCGTCAGCTCATCGAGAACAACGATTTTTTCACTGCCGGCTTTCTCCGACAAAACGGAGAAGAGAGCCAAGCGACGAAGTTTCTTCGGCAATCTCACGCGATAGCTGCGAGGTGTAGGACCGAAGACGACACCACCACCGACATGTTTCGGCGATCTTGTCGAACCTTGGCGCGCACGACCCGTTCCTTTTTGACGGAAAGGCTTGCGTCCACCGCCTCTGACTTCACTTCTATCTTTAACTTTATGTGTACCTTGGCGCTTATTGGCTTGCTGCGCGATCAAAACGCGATAGATAGCGTCCTCATTCGGCTCAATGGCGAAAATGGCGTCGGACAATTCAATCTTGTCGACTACTTCGCCCTTCATGTTGTAAACATCGAGTTGCATATATATCTCCCCCTCTACTTCTTCGACTTGACGGTCGACCGGATCTCGAGGAGGCCGCCTTTCGGTCCCGGTACAGCGCCCTTCACGACGAGGAAGTTGCGCTCACCATCGACCTGAACGACGGAGAGATTCTGAACGGTCACACGTTTGTATCCGAGATGACCAGGTAATTTGTTGCCTTTAAATACCTTCGCAGGTGTTGACGCGGAGCTCATAGGGCCCGCTTTGCGGTGGTATTTCGAACCGTGAGTTCTCGGTCCGCGTGCCATGCCGTGACGGCGAATAGCACCGGAGT
>CAZBOM010000198.1:0-768 GCA_964493375.1 uncultured Mageeibacillus sp.
GTTTTGACGATTAGACAGGATTTGTAAGATTGAATGTTCCACGTATCTCTCCCAAATCCTGTCTAATCGTCAAAACTGTCGTTTAATTCTACCAAACAGATCATCAAAAGCAGTTGTTTAAGCTGGCTTTAGGCCTTGTGATAAAACAGTTCTCCCTATTTGAATGTCATCTTTTGCCCGCCACATCATTCTTCATCTGCCACGCAAGTCAACGATCGCAAGGAAAGAAACATGTCATAATAGAGCTGTCATGAGGCGTATAGTTAAGAGCAAGGAGAAGCGTTATGGATAAATTATCAGAAAAAAAGAGCCAAGCGGTTGAGGTGATTTGGCATGGGCATTCGTGTTTTGAGGCCAGAAGCGCCGATCAAGCGGTGGTGTTCGATCCTTATCTCGAAGTGCCGGGGTTTAGTACTCTCGACTTGAAAGCCGATCTCGTGCTTGTGTCGCATGAACACCATGATCACAACGCGCGTGAGCGTGTGACGCTTTCTGGACGCGATACCGATATTGTGGTTGAGGCGTTGGAGACGCACCACGATCCGGAGGGCGGAAAACTTCGAGGTGATAACAAGATTCATATCATCGATCTCGACGGGAAGCGCATTGCCCATTTCGGCGATCTTGGGCGCGATCTCTCATCCGACGAGCTAGAAAAGCTGCAAGGGCTCGACCTCATTTTGATTCCTGTCGGAGGATTCTATACGATTGATGCCGATCAGGCGGCACATATTGTCCGAGCGATCAAGCCCGATGTCACGGTCCCCA
>CAZBOM010000198.1:778-2153 GCA_964493375.1 uncultured Mageeibacillus sp.
GCACTACTATGACGGCGTGTCGGGATGGGACAAAACATCGGGAGTCGAACCTTTTTTAAAGCAGTTTGACCATGTCATTCACCATGACAAAAACAGCTTTACTCTCGGCGAATACCACGATTGCGTGCTCGTGTTGACAAAACCTTGATCGGGAGCAAAAAAAGAGAGCACGCCTAAAGAAGTGTCGGCTTTGACGCATCTAGTCATTTAAGTTTTTGTTTGATCGAACGATGTCTCGTGATTTTTTAGAATGTCTTGTTTTCGCAAAACGATTGGCACGCGTTATGCTTGTCATCGCGTTTACGGCAAATTTCGCATGAACAAAGTATAGAATTCGATCATGCTCTTCAGGTTCTCGATGGAGAGATATTCCCCTTCACCGTGCATGAGTGATAGCTCTTTTTCATTTACGCGAGCCGGCAAGAATCGATAGGCGTTTTTCGTCACTTTGTCGTAGTGTCTGCAATCGGTGCCGCCCGCCATCAAGTAAGGCGTGATGACGGCATCAGGGAAAACAGATGCGATGCATTCTCGGAGTTGGCTCATCCCTTCGCTGCTCAAATCAGAGGCTTTCGTCGGTTCGTCTCGCAAAATCGCTTCGGCGGTAAAAGGGATGCCGATATCTTCGAAGCGTTTTAAAACGGCGTCGGAACTGTCGCCTTGCAGGATGCGAATATTGACAGTGCAACTCGCCGATTTCGGGAGTACATTGTGCGCCGTGCCGCCATCCGTCATGGTAAAGACGGTTGTCGTTCGCAACATGGCCGCTGTCTGACGGTTCCCGAGCAAGATTTTTATGATGATGGGAGCGAAAAAACCGGGATGTGCCAGGATGAAACCCCCAATCCCCTTCCGGTAGGGCGCTGTCGCTTTTAACATCGCTTTTACCGTTTCTGTCAATCGAGGTCTTTGAGGGTTGTTCTCGACCGCGCTGATAAACTTACCCATCTCCCCGATCGCCGTCTTTTTCGGCGGCGTAGACGAATGTCCCGATTCACCTTTGAAGGTCAATTTGAAACTCGTATTCCCCTTCTCGGCTACTCCGATCACGGCGACAGGCTTTTCGATTCCCATCATGGATCCGTCGGCGACAGCTCCGCCTTCATCCAGCACATAATCGAACATCAAGCCTTGGTCTTGGAAATAGGCGGCTATTTGCTGAGCGCCTTGCGCGCCACCCACCTCCTCGTCGAAGCCAAAAGCAAACCGGATATCGCATGGTGGTTGAAAACCTTCTTCCAATAAAATCGTCACCGCTTCCAAGATAGCCATCAACGAGCCTTTGTCATCAAAACTTCCGCGTCCGTAGATTTTCCCATCTTCCACATGACCGGAAAAAGGTGGGAACGGCCAGCCATCCTCACCGGCGGGCACC
>CAZBOM010000199.1:0-765 GCA_964493375.1 uncultured Mageeibacillus sp.
ACATACAATCCTCACACCGATCCGTCAACGTTCAAAGTCGACGCCGACAAGGTGAAAGATTGGATTGCAAAAGGCGCGCAACCGACTGATACGGTTAAGAAGCTGTTGAAATATAACGGCATCCTGGAGTAAGTCATGAAAGAGTTATTGAGATCTGTGATCGAACCTCTCGTCCAACACCCTGAAGATCTTGTGATCGAAGAAGAGGTCAAAGGACGTGAGATCGTCTTGAGCGTCCATGCGCACGCAGAGGATATCGGACGTGTCATCGGACGCGGCGGACGCCGCGCTCATGCCATCCGTGCCGTCTTAAAAGCAAAAGGCGCGATGGACAATAAACGTGTCTCAGTGGACATTGTTTCATGAAACAATCTTACTTAATGATTGGTTATCTGCAACGCGCGCACGGCGTTCGTGGTGATATCTTTGCGAAGAGTCTCACGGATGACGACGCGCGCTTTACAGAGGGCTTAAAGTGTTTCCTTGTCAAAGACAAGGATCACGAGCCGCACGGTGAAGTGACGTTGTCTCGCGTACGCTTGACACCATCTGGGCTTTTGCTCGGCATCCGCGGTTGTGAAGACAGAGAGACGGCGAAAAACTATTGTGGCTCTTACTTGGCGGTCAGTCGCGAGCACGCGCTTGAGCTTCGCGATGAAGATGAGTTCTATACGGGCGACTTGATCGGCGCTAACGTCATCGATGAAGAACTCGGTGAATTAGGAGAACTGGTCGATCTGATCAGCTCCGGTGGCGGGGAGATCC
>CAZBOM010000199.1:775-1897 GCA_964493375.1 uncultured Mageeibacillus sp.
TCGTCGTTCGCAAGGTAGGGGAGCGAGATGTCCTTATCCCGTTCTTAAAGTCGATCATTCAACAGATTGATCTCGACGAGCAAACGATCAAGGTGAAACTTCCTGAAGGACTTTTCGAGCTATATCGAACGCTTCCAAACTAGAGATCTTGTGTTTTAAGAAATTTAGTGGCGTAATTGTTTGAAGTTTGCGACCGCTAGAGAACAGTCAGTTTTATAGACATTTGTTGCGGCGCGGAGGTGCTTGTGAAATTTTCGATTCTCTCCTTATTTCCGGAACAAGTATTGGGCGCGCTCAATTTCAGCATTACCGGCCGTGCGATTCAACAAGGTTTAATCGAATTCAATCCCGTTCAAATACGCGATTTCGCGATTAATGATTACGGTCAAGTCGACGATGCTCCGTACGGCGGCGGACGCGGCATGGTCATGATGTGTGACCCTATTTACGACGCTTGGCGTTCTCTCTCGGAAGTCCCTCTTTATGACAAACATTCTGCGAACACCGACTCGATTCAAAGAGACTCCATTCATACAAAGCCAATTCATACTATCTTTCTTTCACCAGCCGGAAAAACATTTGATCAAAAAATGGCGATGGAGCTTTCTACAAAAGAGCACGTCGCTTTTATCTGCGGTCACTACGAAGGCGTTGACGCTCGCGTAATCGAAGAGATCGGCGCCATAGAGGTTTCGCTCGGCGATTTTGTCTTGACGGGCGGTGAGCTCGCAGCGGCCGTCATGATCGATGCCATCGCGCGTTTGATCCCCGGTGTTTTGCCTGACGAAGAAGCGTGGCAACTCGAGTCATTCTCCGATGGATTGCTCGAATGGCCACAGTATACTCGCCCGCGTGTTTGGAGAGAGCGCGCTGTGCCGGACGTTCTCTTGTCGGGACACCAAGCGAATATAGATCGTGAGCGCGAGGTTTCCCGATTGATCGAAACACTCCGAAAAAAACCGCAACTTCTCGAAGGCTTGTCGATCGATCGCGAACTTTGGGAATTGGCGGCAAAAAGAATAGAATCTGAGTATTCAGAAGATGACAAGAACGAGACATGGGAGTGAACGATTCATCCTACGGAGTACTGTTCATCTGATAACTCGCCTTTTGCCTTCGTTT
>CAZBOM010000199.1:1907-2140 GCA_964493375.1 uncultured Mageeibacillus sp.
AAGTATTCGCATCGTATTGATGGGCCATTTGTTCAAGTCGCCTGATCAAATCGTATATTTTCGCGAATCTTTGGTTATACGATGGCGTAACCAGATGATTGATTTTGGCGTCTTAGAGACTGTAGTGACATTTTGTGACGATTGAATCGCCGCAAATCGCTATTGATTTATTTGCCTTTTGGGCAGGAGGAAACACTTAATGAAAAAATGGATAGCCATCGTCATGGTATTCG
>CAZBOM010000200.1:0-2114 GCA_964493375.1 uncultured Mageeibacillus sp.
GATCCATCAGCGCGTCGGAGCGTGCCGTTGTCTCCATTTGCACTGCGAGCGCGGGAACTGCATACAACATAATTCCCAACACGATGTCACTAGGAGGCTCCGTTCGGACATTTTCCGTTAACGTTCGGAACACCATTCGAGAAAGGCTGTCGGAGCTCTCAAAAAACATCGCCAAAGCACACGGTGGCGAAGTGGCATTCGAGTATCTTCTTGGATACGATTGTGTCGTCAATGATGATGAGCTCGCCGTCATCGCCGAAGAGACTGTCAGAGATCTGTTTGGAGACAAGGCGGTCATGCACATCGACATGGTCTATCCGGGAGAAGATTTTTCAGCTCTCCATAAGGATTGTAAAGGCATGTTTGTTGAAGTTGGCACGGCTGATCCTGCGATAGGAACCGATAAACCACATCACAACCCTCTCTATATGATGGATGAATCCATGCTCATCCCAGCTGTTGAGTACTTTACAGCCATCTCACTTAATAGGATGACAATGTAATTGAACAAGCAAACGACTTCTCAATTCATAACATATAACTGGTGGACAAGCACTTAAGCTCAGGTACAATGGAAGCACAGGAATTTTAACGAGGGGAAGGTTAATGATGAAAAACGTTGATATCGAAAAATTCATGACAGTCAGGCTCGACGGACCACTGCCGCCCGCGCCAACTTTTGAGAAAGGCATCCGCCGCGCTCCGCGTCGAGAGGCGAAATTATCGGAGACTGAAAGAGCGACAGCGTTGAAGAATGCGTTGCGCTACATCCCGGAACAATACCACGAACAACTCGCGCCGGAATTTTTGCAAGAGCTCGACGAGCACGGCAAAATATACGGTTATCGTTTCCGCCCTGACGGACGTATATACGGTCGTCCAATAGACGAATACAAAGGCCAATGCATCGAGGGGAAAGCATTCCAAGTCATGATCGATAACAACCTCGATTTTGATGTAGCGCTCTACCCTTACGAACTTATTACGTACGGTGAAACAGGCGCTGTCTGTCAAAACTGGATGCAGTATCGCCTGATCAAAAAATATCTTGAGATTCTGACAGACAAACAGACACTCGTACTATTCTCCGGACACCCCGTCGGTCTTTTCCACAGCCCCACTTCGGCGCCACGTGTCATGTTGACGAACGGACTCATGATAGGTCAGTACGACAATTTGACGGACTACAACAGAGCCGCCGCGATGGGGGTCTCGAACTACGGACAGATGACGGCCGGCGGCTGGATGTATATCGGGCCGCAAGGTATCGTCCACGGTACATACAACACATTGCTCAACGCGGGACGTCAACACCTAGGGATCTCCAACGACGGCAATCTCGCCGGACATCTCTTTGTCAGTTCGGGACTGGGCGGCATGTCAGGCGCGCAAGGCAAGGCGTGTAATATCGCAGGTGGTGTCTCAATCATCGCGGAAGTCGATAGATCGCGCATCACAACGCGCCACGATCAAGGATGGGTCGATGAAGTCGTCGATTCATGTCAAGCGGCTTTCGAACTTGCTCAAGAAGCGATGGACAAGAAAATCCCTCTCGCGATCGCCTACCACGGCAACATCGTCGACCTACTCGAGTACGCCATCGCCCACGATATCCACATCGGACTCTTATCGGATCAGACCTCGTGCCACGAACCTTACACAGGTGGTTACTGCCCGCAGGGACTCACATTTGAAGAGCGTACTACCATGTTGGATCGCGACCCCGTCGAGTTCCGAAAACTCGTGGACCAATCGCTTGTCACACATTTTCATGCCATCGAAAAACTGACCGCGAAGGGTACCTACTTCTTCGATTACGGCAACTCTTTCATGAAGGCAATTTTCGATGCGGGAGTTAAAGAGATCTCTCGCAATGGCGAGAACGACCGCGACGGGTTTATCTGGCCTTCCTATGTTGAAGACATCATGGGACCTCTTCTATTCGACTATGGATACGGCCCTTTCCGCTGGGTGTGTCTCTCAGGAAAAGATGAAGACCTTCGCGCGACGGACGAAGCGGCGATGTCTTGCATCGACCCCGAGCGCCGTTATCAAGATCGTGACAATTACAACTGGATTCGCGACGCCGAGAAAAACAAACTTGTCGTCGGGAC
>CAZBOM010000201.1:0-932 GCA_964493375.1 uncultured Mageeibacillus sp.
AAATTCTCTGACAAACTGGGCAATATTGAGCCCGTGTTGTCCAAGAGCTGGTCCGACCGGCGGCGCTGGCGTCGCTTGTCCCGCAGGAATCTGAAGCTTCACATATGCGGTAATTGGTTTAGCCATTCAGCCACCTCCCATTTCTTGTTGATCCTCTGTCGGATCGTTGTTTTATGATCAAGGCAGAATAACTCTGCCGTCTCACCTTATCATTCGACGACTTCACTGTCTCCTATTGAAAACAAGATGTCGCCGCTTTTTTAGTCAATATCAATTCAATCAATCTAAAGTGCTCTTCGTCGGCACTCTGATTACGGTTGGCGAATCACTTGTGTCAATTCGAGCTCGACAGGTGTCTCACGACCGAACATAGAGACGAGCACGGTGACTTTCTTCTTATCGAGGTTAATTTCTTCAACCTTCCCGTCAAAGCCTTCGAGCGGACCGCTGATAACGCGGACATCGTCGCCGACCTCATAATCCATAACGGGCTCCCAATCGGAGTCGAGCCCCATCATGCCGAGTTCATCCTCCGTCAGAGGGACGGGGTTCGTGCTTGACGGTCCGACAAAACCGGTGACACCGCGCGTATTGCGGACGATATACCAAATCTCATCCGTTAAATTCATTTTGACGAGAACATAGCCGGGGTAAATCTTGCGTTCAACCGTGCGACGTTTGCCTTCTTTAATTTCGAGCACCGTCTCAGTCGGAACGAGAACTTCTTGAATCATCTCTTGAAGTCCACGGTTCTCGATAATCATCTCAAGCGTCGCTTTGACGCGATTCTCGTAACCGGAATACGTGTGGATAACGTACCAGAGCGCTTCTTGTTTGTTGTTTTCAGAAGTCTCAGTCATGTCGTTACGCTCCGGAACTTTGCGTTGTCGTGGTCGTTGTTGTCGTATCGGCCGGCAAAGTTGTATGACCGG
>CAZBOM010000201.1:942-2078 GCA_964493375.1 uncultured Mageeibacillus sp.
CCGGGATTCGTTGTATCGGTGACAGCCGGTGGCGCTGTTGTTTCAGGCGTCGCCTTCGCTGAGTAGAATCCTGACGTACGCAGGACAAAGCTAATCAACGAATCAAAAACAAGAATGAGAACTGTCGCGATCGCAATGATCAACAAGACTGTTAACGTGCTCTGTTTCAGTTTTTTCTTGTCCGGCCACATCACGCGCTTTAACTCTGAAATGATATTGACAAACCATTTTTTCAGACGTGCAAAAATCGACGGTTTACCGTCCTTCTTCGCTACTTCGCGCTTCGCTGTTTTTTTGTCGCGGTCTACGACGTTTTTGTTCTTTTTGCTCGCCATAATATCACTCCCGTGAGTTCGCGATTATTTCGTTTCGCGGTGAATCGTATGCTTGTTGCAGAACTTGCAGAACTTGCTCCGCTCAAGCTTATCAGGCGTATGCATCTTATTCTTTTTTGTATCGTAATTACGCTGTTTGCATTCTGAACAAGCGAGCGTAATTCTCTCTCGTGCACCTGGTTTTGCCATTGTGGTTCCCTCCACTAAATTCCTATAAAGGCCACTTGTCCGCGCAAAAAAAAAGACTCTCGCGTCTGACAAGCAGAAGTATAGTAACACGAAGGAAAGGAGCATGTCAAACAGCAAATATTTTATACCGTGACAAGCGGGTTCAGTTGAATCTTTTTTAGTCTAGCACCGTTATATGCGTATGGACAAGCTGTTTATTACCAATAGACGGCGCGGTCTTGAGCTTCTCTGATCGCACGCCCCAGGATGATCTCCGGTGGTTCAATCAAGAGATCAAGCCCGTCGGCCGCGATGTAATCAAAAGAATCGATGCCAAAGAATGATGTGAGGTTCCGCATCATCGGCACACCTGTCTCTAGCGGCGATTGACTGTAGTCTCCGCCTCTCGTTGTTAGGAAAAACAATTTGTCAGCGCGACATATCCCATATAATCCGTCTTCTTCATCGACATCAAAAGTAATTCCCTGGACGCTGACATGCTCGAAATAGATCTTCAAGAGCGCGGGAACGGACAAATCCCAGAATGGGGCAGCGACGACAATGCGATCGGCTGCTGCAAATTGGTGGGCGTAGCGAATACGAGGATGAGTCAAATTCCCGGAAGCGAGTAGC
>CAZBOM010000202.1:0-2055 GCA_964493375.1 uncultured Mageeibacillus sp.
CTAAGCACCCTCTACAGGGAAAGGGAATTTACACCAACATTCTGGACTTGACTGATAATTGAAACAATGGTTTTGAAACTCCGCAAACGAATCAGGAATAGAATAAGCTTGAAAAGAATAGAAGACTATTTCTCGCCCATTTGGCCTTTGAGAATGATCAGTTGGTCGCGAAGAATAGCCGCGAGCTCGAAATCTAACTGAGTAGCCGCTGATTTCATCTCTTTCTCAGTGCGCCTCGCGCGCTTCAGAAGCTCGGGATACGATAATTTCGATATCTCTTTTTCAAAAGCCTCAATTTCATCGATCGTTTCAAAAGGCTCATCGGCGACGAGTTCAAACGTCGTGTCAATTAAGTCGTGAATTTCTTTTTTGATCGTCGTCGGTGTAATGCCGTGCTTCTCGTTAAAAGCGTGCTGAATATCTCGGCGTCGATTTGTCTCGCTGATCGCTCGCTCCATGGAGGCCGTGATTTCATCGGCGTACAGGATGACACGCCCATTGACGTTCCTCGCCGCTCGACCGATGATCTGGACGAGCGATGTCGTCGAGCGGAGAAACCCCTCTTTATCGGCGTCGAGAATGGCGATGAGTGAGACTTCAGGTAGATCGAGACCCTCTCTCAGCAGATTGATTCCCACGAGAACATCAAAATCACCTCTCCTCAACTTGCGGAGAATCGAAAGTCGCTCGACCGTCGCGATATCGGAGTGAAGATACTCAACGCGCACCCCTTCTTCTTTGAAAAATTCAGCGAGCGATTCGGCAAATCGTTTTGTCAGTGTCAAAACAAGCGAACGTTCGCCTCGCATCGTCGTTTCACGAATGGCAGCCGTCAAATCTTCAATTTGATTCTCGACGGGACGGACGTAAACAATCGGATCAAGCAGTCCTGTCGGTCGAATGAGTTGCTCGACGACTTGCGAAGACTGTGAGAGCTCGTAATCGGCCGGAGTCGCCGAGATGTATAGAGTCTGTCCGGCGCGTGTCTTAAACTCATCGAACGATAGTGGCCGGTTGTCGTATGCGGAAGGAAGACGGAAACCGTAATCGATGAGTGACTCTTTTCTGGAACGGTCACCTTTTACCATGGCACCGATCTGTGGAACCGTGACATGAGACTCGTCAATAAACAAGAGATAGTCATCGGGGAAAAAATCCATCAATGTAAAGGGCGGTTGCCCTTCCGTTCGTCCTGTAAGATGGCGAGAATAGTTCTCAATCCCCTTGCAAAAACCTGTCTCCAACATCATTTCCATGTCATAGCGTGTCCGTTGCTCAAGACGGTACGCCTCCACAAGTTTGCCCTCACGGCGAAGAACATCAAGTCGCTCTTCGAGCTCCTGACCGATTGAGATCACGGCGCGTTTCATTTTTTCTGTCGTTGTCGCGTAGTGGCTCGCCGGGAAAATCGCGACATAGTTTCTGCCTGTGATCGAGCGACCGCTGAGCGCGTCGACTTCTCTGATTTCTTCAATCTCATCGCCGAAAAAGCTCACGCGCGTCACGGTACTTTCTTCTGAAGCGGGGAAGATATCGAGCGTGTCTCCGCGAACTCTAAAAGTCCCGCGCTTTAACTCAAAATCATTTCGGATGTACTGGATACGCACAAGATCTTCAATGACTTCCTCGCGGCTTTTAACCATGCCCGGTCGAAGGCTAACCATTAAATTTTTGTAGTCCTCAGGATCACCTAAACCATAAATACAAGAGACGGAGGCAACGACGATGACATCACGACGCTCTAGTAGAGACGACGTCGCTTTATGTCGCAAGCGGTCTATCTCATCATTGATTGACGCGTCTTTTTCAATGTATAAATCGCGAGAAGGCACATACGCTTCCGGTTGATAATAATCGTAGTAACTGACGAAATACTCAACGGCGTTGTCGGGGAATAAGTTCATGAACTCGGCGGAAAGCTGACCGGCAAGTGTCTTATTATGAGCGATGATCAGCGCCGGTCTTTGCGTCCTCTGAATGACACTCGCCATCGTGAATGTTTTTCCAGATCCGGTGACACCCATCAAGGTCTGCCCGCGATCACCGCGTTCCAAT
>CAZBOM010000203.1:0-2024 GCA_964493375.1 uncultured Mageeibacillus sp.
ATATTTGATTTAGCAGCCATAGCTGCAACTTCCATATTGACTTCCTCACGAATAGAGGATTTTAGGATAACGTCGACATATCCCCCCATATTTGCAACAAGGATTGTCACGTAAACGCCGACGACTATGGTAATCATTAGCAATAACAGTCGTCTAATAAAAAATCGAGCTAGCCTTTTAGCTGTCGCACGCGAAGCTTTCTTGCTATATTCGATCGTTGATTCTAATGCGATATTATTTTCTGTTGTCATGGGCACAACCTCTCCAGAATCTTCAAGAGGGGCAAGCACGAAGTCTCGCCCCTCCTGGGAGCTGTTTAGTTACATAGATTACTTATTGGTAATAAACTCAATCGTCTGGAAAGTAGGTTGTGCAACTACGAGCGGGATGACGGCAACTTCAATTTTGGTCGCGCCATCGCCGAACTTGGCTGTATCTTCAGCCGAGAAGTTGATCACATAGTGGCCATCTTCGGTTGCTTCCGCTTTGCTAATCAACACAACGTTGTTCTCAGCATCGTAGACGAGGTATTTGACCTCTTTGATGTCAGAGTTCTTGTATGGTTTACCAGCAAATGTCACAAACACATCAAATTTTGCTTCTTCATTAGCAGTTACTTGACCTGGACCCTCAATGTCAACATCGGCGATCATGGGTTCTGCGTAGCGATCCCAGCGATCTGCCATGTCCGGATAATCCGCGAAGTGAGCCATGACGAGTGACTTACCGTTTAGATCGACCGATTTAAGCAGATAGGGGCCGGTGCCTTGCCAGTAGTTCCCGTATGTGTCGAAGTGGGCTTTCAGGGCTTTATAGCGAGCAATTGACTGATCCTTGTCGATGTACTCTTTAAGAGTATTTTCGTAAGGAATGGTTCCTTCTTCAATTAGCTTATCAAGTTGTTTGCCAAGAATTTCGAGGCTGGGACCACCAATAAGGCTGATTTGTTCAACCTCTTTTTCCTGAGCTTTTGCTTCGGTGTAGGCGAGTTCGCCCGCAGCTTCAGCAGCGTTCATAAGCGCGAATTGCGAATATGAGCCTTGGCCTTGGTGATGGTTGAGCCACATGCTTCCGATGTCTGCCGCCGTCAGCTCGGCATCAGTAGAGAATGCGTTGGAGTAACCTTCGATGGTCAGAGGATTTGTGGAGACAATCTTGATACCACGGAAGTCTTCCATGAATACGGCGAATCGACCAACATATTGATTGTCGAAAATAGCTGATTCTTCTTTAGCACGATCAAAGCCCATGATGTAGGACATGATAATGTCGGCTAATTCTAGTTTGCTACCGTCATGCCATTTCACGACATCAAAGAGGTCGCTTCTGAATGTAACAACGGCTTTCGCGCGTGCAGTCACTTCTGCATCGCCGTTCTTTTCGCCAACGGTGATAAATTTCTGCTCTTTTGCATCCCAATCAGCCCATGCGTCAGCAGGGACCACGATCTTGTCTGCAAATTCTAAATTAACCCAATCTAATGTCTTTTGGACAGGCAAGCCTGACTCAATTGTGACATCAGCTTTTTCTGCGAAGAATGGATGCACCAAACCTGTGTAAGGGTCGTATGTGAAGTCGTATGAGACTGTCATGCGTGAAGCACCTTGGTCAGAGGTCGTGTTCGAGCCCTGGACCGGGTTCCACGGACCATTGAACAAGAATGGCTGTGTCGCCCAACGCATGGTTCCGCCTTCTTTGTCTTTGAAGCGGAGTGTGTAAGGCGTAATTTGGGCAGATTCAACACCGGCCGCGAGGTCAGTTGTCGCAACAACACCTTCTCTATGAGGCACAAATTGCTTACTGTCAGAGACCATCACCTGCAATGAGTCTTGCAGACAAAGTTCAAGGGCGCGGGCCATCATGTCATGACGCTCTTCCATCGTTTTGAAATCGCGACGATAGAGACGATCGCCTAGCTCTTGGAACTCAGGATCAGAGTCGTTCTCCATGAATACGGGGAGACCCTGAGCTGATGTTTTCAGATACATTTCTTGGAAAATGTTTGATTGATCACGATCTAGGAC
>CAZBOM010000204.1:0-2020 GCA_964493375.1 uncultured Mageeibacillus sp.
GCGAACCATATCAACAACACGAAAACGGTCTCCCTCGATTTGCGAGACTGAAGAAGATCCTAGGTTAGCGAGAAGAAGGACTTACCCCATTTCGGATAAGTCCTTCTTTTTTAATGCTCGTTTATTAACAATTAGACATACGATGTATCCACATCATTTTTATCAACACCCTATGAGTATATGAGTTCTCCGTCGACCTCTATTGTCCCCGTGGCTTTTTTGTCTGCGCGGTGGATGCGGATGATCGCTTCAGTTGGTCCGTCTGTCGAGTTGCCGAAGATATCTCGCCCGTCATTATCTAAATGGCGGCGCATCGCGATGGTATCGCCTTCCGCTTCGAGTATCTCAAAGTACCCTGTTTGCAAAACAGGCATAGATGAGCGAAGCTTCATCAATGCCCTCATACGCGTCGTAAAATCGCTTTCGTTCTCTTCCAACTCCCAAGGATATGTCCTTCGGTTGAACGGGTCATCATAACCTTCCATCGCTAACTCATCGCCGTAATAAACGGCCATCGCTCCGGGGAACGCCAGTTGGAACAAAGTACCTAGAAGAACAAGCTCCTTTCCCCGTTCGCGTTGGCTCCTCGACAGTGAGAGCTTTGCTTGGGCGGCTCTTGACGGCGGCTGAGGAGCCCCCGCGAGTTTCGTGATAATACGGGCTGTATCGTGGCTTCCAAGTAAATAGAGTGATTCGATCGGTGTCACGGAACAGAGACGATCGAAGCCGTGTCGCAAACTTTTCGCGTCAGTTTTACCCGTCAGGAAATCGATCACATACGTTCTAAACGCGTATGCCATAACGGCGTCGTGCGTACGCCCAAAGAGGAAATCACGGTGATGGCCATAACTGATTTTTGCTGTCGGTTCTTCCCAGATTTCGCCAAGAACATATGAATCGGGATCTTCCGCTTTCACTCGTCGTCTCAATAAACGCAAGAAAGAATCCGGTAATTCATCGGAGACATCGAGGCGAAAACCGGAGCAACCGGCTTTTATCCAATGTGCGAGCACGCCATCGGGACCGCAAATAAACTCTCTATAAGACAGCTCATCTTCATTTACATTCGGCAAAGAGGGGAAGTTCCACCAACACTCATATGGCGCGACCTCTCTCCCATGCTCACACGCTTCCGGTTTCATTTGATGCGTATGGTCATCGTAAAATCGGTACCACGATGTATAAGGCGACGGTGTGTCGTCGCGTTTTTCCTGCCAAGCGCCGATCGAGTCGTAGCGATCATAGCGATTAAAATACAGGCTGTCGGCACCGGTATGGCTAAACACGCCATCTAATATGACACGTATACCGAGACTTTTTGCCTTAACGAATAACGACTCTAATTCAGCGTTTGTTCCGAGAAGCGGGTCGACCGATAAGTAGTCGCCCGTGTCATAGCGATGATTTGACTTCCCTTTAAACACGGGATTCAGGTAGAGAGCCGTCACGCCACTCTCCGCGAGACTATCCAACTTTTCGGTGATTCCATTCAGCGTCCCACCAAAGAAATCGCACGCTTCATAACCATCAGGTTCTTTACCTGCGATATCAACCTCTTCGCTCCAATCGCTGTGCCAAATGCGCTCCGGGTATTGCATCAGTTGTTTTGCCTTCGCTTCATCAAATCGCGTTCCACGATTGTAACGATCGGGGAATATCTGGTAAAGAACGGCGCCTTTCATCCAATCAGGCGTCTTAAAATCTTGCGTGTGAACCGTCACCTGAAAACCGGGTATACTCTCACTGCCGTTTGAGTTAAAAGGAATGCTGAATTTCAGTGTCTTAGCTGTCATGCCAGCCGTCGAATCATCGGGGAACCCCCAACGATAGCGCCGATCGTCGAGTCGGACTTCAAACCAGTAAAAGAACAAACCCGGCTCATCGTCCATGCGAATCTTCACCGTGTACACTTCCGCATCGAGTGGCAGCGAAGGATCATCGAGACATGCGTTATCATTTGCCACATCACGAACCTCTCGCTCCATAAGCGCGTAACTTTCGCTAAACGATTCGAGACCGT
>CAZBOM010000205.1:0-1975 GCA_964493375.1 uncultured Mageeibacillus sp.
TGGCATTGATCTCTCAAGCGGTCAGCGTCAGAAGCTTTTTCTCGCAAGAGCGCTCTATAAAGGGAAGAGTCGACTCCTACTACTCGACGAACCGACCGCCGCTTTAGATCCGCTGGCAGAACAAGAGCTTTATCGACATTACCACGATTTGACACGCGGACAGACGAGCCTATTTGTGTCACACCGCTTGGCGAGCACACAATTTTGTGATCGTATCGCCTACCTTTCTGAGGGAACCATTGCTGAACTAGGATCACACGACGAACTCTACTCTCGGCGTGGGCTTTACTACGATATCTATGAGGTCCAGGCAAAAAACTATAGAGATGCCGTATCCGATCCGATGCAGTACAGCATAAACAACACGGTGATACAGACAAACCACGTGAACTCAAACGTGCCAATACTAGACCAAGATGACAATGTCGATGCAAGAAGCCCCGAACAAATTGGCGGCGACACATCGGCCACCCCTGACCCGTCCACAGGCGAAGAGGTGCGCGAATGAGAAATCTTCGAAAAATCATTAAGATGATCAGTCATCTCCTGCCGGGCTACGCTTGGAGGCTGGTAGCCGTATCGGTCGTGACCGGCGTCGCGCCGCTCGTCAATATCATCTTTCCGCGACTCATCATTGAAGAACTTCTCGGTGGCAAAAATATGACAACGCTGGTCATTCTCGTCGCCGCGTTGGCGTTCGGTAATCTATTGTCAATGTTGCTGGATCGAGGGCTTAGCAATCAACTGACGGCCATGACAACACTTTCCTTTGCGCAAGTCGAAGAGATGCTCTCAAAAATAGCATTGAGAGTCCCTCTTGCTGTGAGCGAAAGTAAAACAAATCTCGACCTGATGGAGCGGGCCACGCATGGCATATACTCGCTACACACATTAGATATATCAATGAAAAAACTCGGCGGATCAATTGTCAGCCTGCTCTCAGTATTGGTCATCGTGCTCACCGGAAGTCCCCTTCTCGCTCTCTTTGTGCTCGCGCTCAATCTCCCATCTATTTATTGTCTTAAGAAACTAAAATCCTTAGAAGCTGAAAATGTCGAAAGGGTCGCTCATGTAGACCGAGCTTTCCGGTACTTTTCCAGGCTCCCGATTGATTACCGCTACTCAAAGGATCTTAAACTCTACCATGGCGTCGATTTGATGATGCACAAAGCGCAAGACACCATGGATAGCATCTTTAGCATTAACCATCAATATTTCACAAAAATGGGCTTTTGGAATGGCGTGCTGGGAAGTCTCGTAGAAATTCAGTCAGTCGTCGTCTTTGCTTATCTCGGGTTACGGCTCTTGCTCAAACAGCTTTCGATCGGAGCTTTTACCATGCTCTACGGTGCAAGCCGTCAAATGGGACGCGCGCTAAACAATCTAATGCAGGGCACCAATGAGCTTCTGACGATCAATATGCATCTTCAGCCGGTTATGGAGTATTTGAACTTACCGGAATACGAAGGTGATCTCACAGAGAATACCGTTCGTAATGATCTAGATAATAAAGAATACTTGAACTTACCGGAATACGAAGGTGACCTCACAGAGAATACCGTTCGTGATGATCAAGATAATAAAGAATACTTGAACTTACCGGAATACGAAGGTGACCTCACAGAGAATACCGTTCGTGATGATCAAGATAATCTAGACTATCTTGATCATTTAGATGGCGATGTCAGACAATGCCTTCTCACGGCATACAAAGGAACGCTCGAATGGGTGATCAAGGATTTGTCATTTCGCTATCCATCAGGACATGATTTTGTTTTGAAGAATTGTTCTCTGCAGATACATTCCGGTGAACGCGTAGCTCTCGTCGGTTCGAATGGCGCGGGCAAGTCAACACTCGTCAAGCTCTTGTGTCGCTACTATGAGCAAGAAGAAGGGTCGATCACCTTAAATGGTGTCGATATAAGGAAGATTCCGCTTCATCTATACAACAAAATTCTGTCGCCAACCTTCCAAG
>CAZBOM010000206.1:0-734 GCA_964493375.1 uncultured Mageeibacillus sp.
TTGTTCGAGAGCACAATATCCGGCATGCTCGGCAAGGCCTTCGACCGTCTCTACGCGCCAGCGATTAAGGTCGGCACCGCCGGTTAGTTCCGTCATCCGCGACCGCAATCGGGCGATTCGGAAAAGCGTTTGAGCAGCACTAAAACGAGTTTTCGCTATTGGCGAATGAGCATCGGAAAGATCGCCTGCGACCTGTTCGGGCTTCTCGAATTGATTCAATATGTCGATTTCGCGGTTTGTTAAGGCGGCAAGTCGCTCGTCGAGCGGATACATGAGCAGTTCCAAGTCGCGCGGGAACCTTGATTCGCCATGTTTTCTTTGCATCACGTGAAACATTTCGTGTACCAAGAGTGCGGCGAGCTGGTCGAGATCATCTTCAGTCTCTATTTGCTCAGGCTTTAGCATCCATATGGCGATGAAATCCCCTTCGTACTCAATCGCCGTATTGCCGAAGAAATGATCAGGTTTCGGAAGAATATCTCCGTTGAAACACATCCACTCATCGGTGTAGAGAGCAAAAGGATACGGCTTGAAGCCGGGCCAAATCGAATTAAAGTCGATACGCTTGAAGCGGACGATGAGGTCGCTATGTGTTTTCAGTAAGATTGAATGTTCCACGAATCTCTCCCAATGTCTGTCTAATCGTTAAAACTATCGTTTAATTCTACCAAACAGATAATTAAAAGCGGTTGTTCAAGTCGGCTTGATGCCTTGCGATAATACGGTCCTCCCTT
>CAZBOM010000206.1:744-1940 GCA_964493375.1 uncultured Mageeibacillus sp.
CTCCCTTATTGAAGCCTTTTTTCCCGCAACACCGCTTTTATCCGCTATACAAGTCAAAGATCGCAAGAAAAGAAACGTGTCATAATAGAGCTGTCACGAGGCGTATTGCAAAGAGCAATGGGAGATAGAGCGAAGGTTGGTTCGAGCGACTGTCTCCTCGAAACACTGACGACAAGATGAAGATGACAACAAGATGAGCCGGAGATCGATTGAGTTTGGACGTTAGATCGATCGGAGAATGATCGGGACGATCGGAGAATAACAAGGTTGATTGGAGAAGCGTTATGGACAAATTAATAGAAAAAAAGAGTCAAGCGATTGAGGTGATTTGGCACGGTCATTCGTGTTTCGAGGTCAGGAGTGCCGAGAAAGCCGTCGTGTTCGATCCATATCTTGAAGTGCCGGGGTTTGATGTTCTCGACTTGAAAGCCGACCTCGTGCTTGTGTCACATGAGCACCATGACCACAACGCGCGCGAGCGTGTGACGCTTTCGGGTCGCGATACCGATATCGCTGTCGAGGCGATAGAGACGGATCATGATCCGGAGGGTGGAAAGCTTCGCGGCGCGAACAAGATTCATATCATTGAGTTCGAAGGGAAGCGCATCGCTCACTTCGGAGACCTCGGGAGAGATCTTTCGCCAAGCGAGTTAGCGAAATTAAAGGGACTCGATGTCATTTTGATCCCTGTCGGCGGATTTTATACCATTGATGCCGATCAAGCCGCCACGATTGTTCACGCGATAAAACCGGATGTCACCGTTCCCATGCACTACTATGATGGCGTGTCCGGATGGGACAAAACATCAGGCGTGGAACCATTTCTAAGGCAGTTTGACCATGTCGTTCACCTTGACAAAAATCGCTTCACCATCGGCGAACATCACGATTGCGTGCTGGTTTTGACGAAGCCGTAACGGCGTTATGAAGGACTCCTAATGATCGAGTCTAAGCAAGTTTTCGCATAAATAGAGTATAGAAATCAATCATGCTCTGCAGGTTTTGGATGGAGAGGTATTCCCCTTCACCATGCATGAGTGAGAGTTCCTGCTCGTTGACTCGAGCCGGTAAGAAGCGGTAGGCGTTTTTCGTCACGTTGTCGTAATGCCGGCAATCGGTACCGCCGGTCATAAGGTATGGCGTGATGACGGCGTCAGGGAAAACAGACGCGATGCACTCGCGAAGATGGCGCATCC
>CAZBOM010000207.1:0-1924 GCA_964493375.1 uncultured Mageeibacillus sp.
TCGTCGACGATGACATCGCTGTTTAAGAGCGATGCATGCCGCCGTCTACAGAAATCGTCTGCGCGGTGATGTAAGCGGCATCGTCACTGGCAAGAAAAGCTGCGACAGCAGCGATATCCTCAGGTGATCCGGCTCGTTTTTGTGGGATTTGAGCGATGATCGCCTCACGTACAGTTTCACTTAACGCTTCAGTCATATCGGTTTCAATGTAGCCGGGGGCGATGCAGTTGACCGTTACGCCGCGTGTGGCAAGTTCGAGAGCCAAACTCTTGCTCATAGCGATAAGAGCCGCTTTGGAAGCTGTGTAATTGATTTGCCCGAAGTTGCCGGTGAGCCCGACAACGCTCGCAATGTTGATAATCCTGCCATAGCGTTTTCGCATCATCGATTTTCCGGCTTCTCTCATCAAGATGAATGGCGCGCGCTGGTTGACACAGATGACGTCATCGTAATCATCAAGTGACATGCGAACGGCAAGCTGATCTCGCGTAATGCCGGCGTTATTGACGAGAATATCGAGACGACCTTCTTTTTCAACGATCATGTCAATGAGATTTTTCGTCGCTTCCATATCGGCGAGATCGGCTTGAATCGTCTCCGCTTCAAAACCGCCGGCCGTTAGTTCGCGACAAAGCGCTTCAGCTTGTTCCGCTGATTGACTGTAGTGCAAATACAGTTTTTTATTATTCGCGGCGAGCCGCTTCGCGATCGCGCGTCCAATCCCGCGTCCCGCGCCGGTCACCAAAACAATTCTCTTTTCTTCCATTATTTTTACCTTCTACTTGTCTTCAAAGATGGTGGTTCGAAACGCTTCATAGGAATCGAGATCACTAATTGTATGAGCGGTAATGCTCGATGATTTTTTCCGAAGAAGCGGCGTCAAAACAGCGCGAGGAGCGATCTCGATGAAATGTGTGTAACCGGCTTCAAGGAGCGCGTTGAGACACCCATCCAACTGAACGGTCGCGTTCATCTGGTGCGACATGAGATGGGCGAAGCGCTCGGTGGCACCACGCGATAAGATATTAGGAGGAATGTTATCGGCAGACGGGAAGCCACCGAGCGCGTTAAACGGCATCGGAATCGACGGCTCAGACGCTTCAAATGTAAGAAGTGTTGATTTCAATCGTTCCACATCATCATCGAAGACGGAACTGTGAAAAGCGCCTTCGCATTCCAACATGATGGCACGGCGAGCGCCGGCTTCAATCATCGTATCTTTTACTTTTTCGAGTGTTGTCCTCAAGCCGCCGATGACGATTTGTGTCGGGGCATTCAAGTTTGTCATTGACACCGACGTGCCGTAAGGAATGAGCAGTGTCTCAATATCACTTTTCTGTAAACCGACAACGGCGAGCATGCCGTCGTCGAACCCGTCGGCTCTTCGTTGTTTCAAACGAGCATCCATCAGAGCGGCTCTTTTTGCGACAATGTCAAGAACGGCTGACGGGGAGTATATACCGGCGGCAACCAATGCCGGGAATTCACCGATACTGAGACCGGCTGTCGCGACAGGTTGAATACCGTCCTCTCTTAATAGATGTGTGACAGCGAGACCGAGCAATGTCAGTGCCGGTTGCGCATAGAGCGTATCGTTCAGTCGATCGAACGATGGATCGAGCAACCGATCATACAATGGGTATCGACTCATAAAATCATTGTAAAGTTGCCTGATCGCCGGGTAACGATCGGCAAAATCACTTCCCATCCCGGGTGTTTGCGAACCTTGTCCGCCAAATAGAAAAACGAAAGCATCGCTCATAAAGATACGTCCTCTCTGCAGCGTATTTTGGCTGCTTTTGCTTCTTCGAGTAAATCTTCGAGGATTTCTCGAATAGGTTTGACCTCATGAATGAGACTGGCGGAAAGTCCCATCATGAACCCTCCCTCCAGCTTGTCTCCTTCGTAGACAGCACGACGCAAT
>CAZBOM010000208.1:0-566 GCA_964493375.1 uncultured Mageeibacillus sp.
GATCCACGAAACAATTTTGAGCGTCAAAGAGAACATGGCGACAAAGACAACGACAAAACCGAGATCGACGCTCCATTCAGGTAGCGTTCCAATCGACGCGCCTGTGAAAAATATGCCTGACAAAAGATAGATCGCGACGACCACACTGATAAGGCTCGCCACGCTTTTATTGACATGCTGTAGAAATGATCGATATCCGTATACATTTTTTGTTTCTAGGTTGAGAAGTTCGGTGATCAGTTCTTGTGTTTTATCATCTTCCGTCCACTCATAATTGATCTCGAGCAGGTGACACGCTTTTTTCATCTCGTGCTTGCGGCGGAACGTTTGAATATGATAGTCATAACGTTTTTCCGCGAAGCCGCCGACAACGGCGAAGATGAAATGCAACGTAAGCAACAGAAGCGTGTTTCTCAAAAGCGTCATATAATCGCCTCGGATGAGGATCGCCTCAAGAAGCATTTTTGAAAGGATCAAGGCGATGAAAGGTTTGATCGCTTGGGAAATCGACGCCGTCATGCCAAAGAAGATGAGCATTGGATCAAGGCGAAAACAATAGCGCACAA
>CAZBOM010000208.1:576-1872 GCA_964493375.1 uncultured Mageeibacillus sp.
TAAAACGCGTCCACTTAGATTTCATCACACACCTCTTTCCGCGCCGCTTCCCGTACAGCCTCCTGATAATAGGCGCTCTGCGCGATGTACATGTTGTAATATTCGCCTCGTAAGTTCATCAAGTCGTGATGGGTGCCCTCTTCTAGTATTTGGCCGTTTCCCAGATAGATAATTCGATCACAGAAAAGGGTTGAAGCGAGCCGATGGGAGATAAAGATTGATGTCTTATCTCGACTCATCGCGTCATATTCTTTGTACATGCGACTTTCCGCCAGAGGGTCGAGCGCTGCCGTCGGTTCGTCCAAAATGTTGATGGGAGCGTCTTTGTAGAGCGCGCGAGCGAGCAGCATGCGTTGATTCATGCCACCTGAGAGGTCAATCGCCGAACTGGCGCTGTCACGGACGAGGGCCGTGTTTTCTTTTTGTTCAAGTGTCTCCACGAAGTGGCCGAATCCTGAAAGCTGGATGACCTTTTGCAGCTTGTTGTGATCTATGTGATGGCTGCCGGCGATGTTGGCGGCTATTGTCTCCGGGAAGACGGTGATATCTTGAAAGACAGTCGAGAATAATCGGTAGTATTCTTTTCTGGAGAATGAGCGGTGATCTCGTCCGTCGATCAAGATGCGGCCTTCCGTCGGTTCTAACAAACCCATGAGAAGGAGCATCAGCGTCGTTTTGCCCGCTCCGTTGATGCCGACGAGCGCGAGTTTTTCACCAGACTCAATCGTCAAACTAAAATCGCGAAAAATAAAAGGTGTTTCATCTGAGTAGCGATAACTGATGCGGTCGAACTCGATTCTCGGTTGCGGTGAAATTGCATCGATGGATTGCGTTCCATCGTCGCTCATGACATCTAAATCGATGAAATCGCGCACTTGAGTCATCTGGGCATTGAAGATGAGAAGTGCATTGACATTGAAGACGAGGCTGTTCATCCACAACGAAAACTGCCGGACGAGCGCAATCAAAAAGGCAAAATCAGAGATTAGAAGATTGCCTGCTATGAGTTTATGGATTAAATAAATGTAGGCGAGTGAGTCACGGGCGAAGATAGCGGCTTCATTGATCAGGACAGAGCCGAACTGAACATTGGCTTCTTTTCATAGATAGGCCGCGTGCTCTTTGTGATGCAGGGAGAAGAGTCTCTTGACCGCAGGCAAGAGATTGAATAATCGTATGTCTTTGGAGAAGTGTCTGTCTTCTGCCGTCATGACAAGATAGCGTTCTTTCTTCTCTGATTCGCTTCGCGCGCGCATGCTCTTTTCGCTGTATTTTCCCGCATAGATGCCATACCCT
>CAZBOM010000209.1:0-1554 GCA_964493375.1 uncultured Mageeibacillus sp.
GCTCAATTGTTGAGAAATTGGTCGTTGTCAAAAGTGGGATCGGTTTATCACCGAGTCCTAATCGCTCGCATCTCATTCTGATCTGTCCGGCCGATTCCTCCCCGCTGACATAGAGCGATTCGCCTTCGGGCATATTCCCGATAATTTCTAAAGCAAGTGTTGATTTACCGATGCCGGGGTCGCCACCCAATAACATAAGCGATCCCTGTACAAAACCTCCGCCTAGTACGCGATCAAGCTCAGGTATATTAGTCGGTATCTTTCGTGTCTCCGTCGTTTCAAGCTTGGAGAGGTCTATGACATCGGTTCGTTCCTTTTGCGACAATTCCGGAAGCCAGCTTCCGACGCGTTCGCCTGAAGCCTTCGCCGGCGTTTCTTTCATAGCCAAGAAAGAATTCCAAGCGTTGCACGAGGGGCACCGCCCGAGCCATCCACTTGACTCGTGTCCACATTCTTCGCAGACATAAATTTTCTTTATCTTCGCCATTGTCTCTCCTATTCACAAGAATTTTTATATGAACGTATCTTTGCTTGAGCTTACAGATTTCAGTATAGGTGATGACCCCTATAAATGATAGAATAGCATGGTATGGTTTCGCGGGTCTGCGATGGGTTTCCTGAACGCTTTCAATGATTCTGATGATGACAGCAAGAGTTGTAAGCGTATCGCGCGAACGCGAAGCAAAAGGAGGGTTATCCTATGTTTCAGCAATTTCCCAATAAAACGATATTAGACGCGGCTTTTCGCGAGACATTCCACGTGCCGAAAAAAACGATGGCTGAGCTACTTTTTGAGATTTGTAAAGATCGGCCGGATGAGCGCGCCCTATCATTTCTCGGAGCGCGCATATCGTATAGCGATTTGAAAAAATGTATTGACGCATGTGTTCTAGGCCTCGCCGCGATGGGGTTTAAAAAGGGCGATGTCTTTTCTTTTTGTATGCCTAATATCCCTGAGACCGTCGTGCTCTTTTATGCTGTCAATCGGCTTGGCGGTATCTGCAACATGATACACCCCTTAGCGCCGGCAGCAGCTGTATTAGATTCAATCCAAACAACGAATAGCAAGTTTCTCGTTTTCCCTGAACTCTTTCTCAAACGACTTGTCGCGACACTAAAAGAAAAGATGAACGAAACGACGCTTCAGAAAATTGTTATTGTCCCTCTCGCCGGCTCAGGTGATGTTGTCAGTCGTATCGGTCTGTGGGCAACGAAGGGGCGTCAAGCGATAAAGCTAATGCCTAAAGACAAACGGTGGGTACTTTGGAACGATATGTTGAAAACCGGCAACACGCGAGAGATTGCGATCCCCGAAACATTTGGCGATCCGCACCGAGTCTGCGTTTATCTCCACAGCGGCGGGACGACAGCCGATCCGAAAATCATTGAGCTTTCAGATTACAACTTCAACGCCATCGCTTGTCAGATTTTCTGGGCAGTCGGCGTATCTCCGGAGGATCCTCACCCCTATGGACACGCGATGATTACGATTCTCCCTTTGTTTCACGGGTTTGGACTTTGCATCGGCATGCACGCGATGTTAGTCAACGGACA
>CAZBOM010000209.1:1564-1844 GCA_964493375.1 uncultured Mageeibacillus sp.
CCCAATTTTCTGCCGACAAACTTGCGGCTATCATTAAAAAACAACGGCCGACTTTGATGGCCGGTGTCCCGACTCTCTACGAGGCGATTCTCAACTCGCCTGCCATGAAGGATATTGACTTCTCATGCTTTAAAGCCATGTTCTGCGGTGGCGATTCACTGCCTCCTGAGCTCAAAGTCAGATTCGATCGTTTCTTGCAAGAACACGGATCGGACTGTAAGCTTCGCGAGGGATATGGCTTAACTGAAACAGTCACGGTCTGTAGCTTGACTCACGATGT
>CAZBOM010000210.1:0-1826 GCA_964493375.1 uncultured Mageeibacillus sp.
CTCACTATAACAGCCATGTACGAACGATCACAAGGAGATAGCGGGGTGTTTTTTTGGGGAGTGGGAATCTCTATTACGCTCGCTCTCTAATCGTCACCGAAACCGTATCGCCCGCTTGTTTGCCTATCATTGCGCGGATGTCTTTTCGCAAGCCGATAATGTAGCAAATTGACCCATCATCACGAACGATACCCATGTTGACGATGCTCCCATCGTATGGCTGATCGTCGAAGGTTGCGTGCACCTTGACGCGCCCTCGACCGAACTCTTCTCGAATGTCGTAAGGAAATTCGACATAGGCTCCATCGATATCAGGAACTTTCCGGATAATGGCATCAAAGCGGTAGATTTTGGTCATACTGTTCGCTCTCATTTTTCTCTTGTCGCACCTAGCGAGTATGTCTTAAAGATACTACATTAATAAGTGTATCTGAGATAAAATGTGCCTAGTGCTTGTTACGATCGTATGTGGCAGGTTTGGAGTTGTCGTTATAGTGGGCAACTTGAGGAGGGGAATAATGGATAGATTATTGGTTTTAGAGAATGGTATTCCAAGTAGTTTCACATTAATGCAAACACTTATCTTTATTGTGATTGGATTGGTGTTGGTCTTTTTTGTCGTGATGGTCACGCGGTTGTTTCTTGCGAGACGCAAAGAAAATAAAGCGCCTCGACTGACGGTTGACGCGAAGGTGCTGTCGAGGAGAACACAAGTCGGACGTACGGGTACGTTGTCTCGCGGCGATATGGAAGCCGGTCCGGTGATGGCTCCGGGCAACAACTATACGCAGTATTTTATAACCTTCGAAATGGAAAGTGGCGATCGCATGGAGCTGGCCGTCAATCGCAATGATTTCGGTCTGATTGTTGACGGAGATCGTGGCAAGCTTACATTCCAAGGGACGCATCTCGTTCAATTCGATCGTTACTAAGTTTTTTTCTAATGTGAGCCTTGTATGTTTGGTGCTATTTTTGGAGATATCGTCGGGAGTCCGTACGAATTCCCCGGGAACAACATCAAGACTAAGCATTTCCCTCTGTTTTCAGAATGCTCGCGAATCACGGACGACACCGTGATGACATTGGCTGTCGCCGACGCGTTTTTGGAGACAGGGTACAGCACCGAAGAACTCAGCATTCGAGAGACGTTGATTCGCTCGATGCAAGCTTTCGGCAGAGCTCATCCTGATGCCGGATACGGCGCTCGTTTCGCCGACTGGCTTCGAAGCCCTCGCCCCCAACCTAACAACAGTTTCGGGAACGGGTCGGCGATGCGTGTATCGTCCGTTGGTTGGCTCTTTCATGATTTGGCGAAAGTCCGCCAGATGGCGCGTTTGTCGGCCGATGTGTCACATAATCATCCGGAGGGTATTAAAGGAGCCGAGGCGGTGGCGTCGGCGATTTTTCTCGCTCGAACAGGTGCTTCAAAAGATGAGATTCGCGCGCATATCGAGCAGAAATTTCGATACGATCTCAGTCGAACGATTGATTCGATTCGCCTGAGTTATCAATACGGTGTCACTTGTGCGGAGACTGTCCCAGAAGCGATCATGGCTTTTCTGGAGGGACAGGATTTTGAGGATGTGATACGAACGGCCGTCTCACTGGGCGGTGACAGCGACACGATCGCCGCGATCGCGGGCAGTATGGCCGAAGCATTTTTTGGCGTCCCCGATCATTTGAAAAAGAAGTGTTACGACTATCTGACGGAAGATCTCGCCGCTGTTTTGCGGGCGTTTGAAGAAGCGGTTTATTGACTTAAAAATAGTTTGCGGGACGAATGATCAATTTTTAAACCATTGCTTTGGACAAAGAAAAAGGCCACC
>CAZBOM010000211.1:0-289 GCA_964493375.1 uncultured Mageeibacillus sp.
TGAAATGCCGGGAAGTGTTGTTATACTCTGGTGAAACATATTGTTAGGAGATTCTCCGTAGTGAAGAGGTTCAGACACAATCTCCCTCCTCACCGGAAGAAGGGTCAAGCGCCACACCATATTGACAGTGCTCGCGAACAGGGCAACGAAAGCACATCCGGCATCGGGCTCGACAAAGCTCTCGCCCATGAGCCACCATCAAGTGTCCCCATAAAGTGCGTGATGCCTCCGGCACGACATTGACTAAATCACGTTCGATTTTGACCGGGTCTTCCGATTTCGTGAATCC
>CAZBOM010000211.1:299-1804 GCA_964493375.1 uncultured Mageeibacillus sp.
GATCTCTTGTAATCCAAAGGCATCGCCGAGCATCAAGTTCGCTATCTTACGACCGACGCCTGCCAGCTCCATCAGTTCTTTTCTGGTCTGCGGTATTTGACCGTCAAATCGATCGAGAATCATCGCCGATGTGCTCAACAGAGCTTTTGCCTTCGATTTATACAATCCACAACTTCTTACGATGTCTTCCACATCATGGAGATTGGCCTCGGCAAGACTTTGCATATCCGGGTATCGATCAAATAAGACAGGGGTTACTTTGTTGACACGTTCATCTGTACACTGAGACGCGAGGATCGCGCCGACGAGAAGTTCCCACGGTGATTCATGCGTCAGTGTACACATCGCTTGTGGGTAATAATCGCTCAGTCTCGAAACGACGGTGGCCGCTCTTTCTCTTTCCTTCGCGACGCTTCTACTCACAGCTTGGCTCACGGCGACTCCTCCAAAAGATAGGTGGTCAAAGTCAGCTTGACATCGTCTGACGGTCGATATATTACAATTTCAACGAGTGTTCCAATAGCGCGCTGATCAAGGTACAGCATTAAGTCTTTCGTCAGTTCCATAGTCTCTCCGTTAAGAGAAATCAAAATATCGCCTTGGTTGAGACCTGCCATATATGCCGCGCTTTCCGGTTTGACAGATGAAATATATAACCCGTTCGGGTAGTTGTACAGTTGCCTCAGCTCTAATGCATCTTCGTCGTTTAGCACGGTGATGCCAAGCGCCGCTTTTCGCATCGGCACTTCCCCTTCCGCCTCCTGTATTCGTTTAATGACATCAATGACAATCGGCGATGGGACAGCATATCCTTGGTTTTGAACATAGATGCGCTTCAAATACCCGCTCGTAATGGCGACGACTTCGCCATTTGAGTTGACAAGTGGGGAGCCGGCGTAGATAGGTAAGGTCGCAATACTCGTTTCAATGAGCCCGACCGGTGCTCCGTCTTCTTCGAATGTCCTTCGGTAGACAGATGTCACATATCCCATGGTCAGTCCTCCGGACGATACCATCATCGGTGGATATCCAATACTGGCAATCTGTGTTCCTACGTACAAATCAGGATCTTTCGCTAAAGGAATGGCGTGGAACACTAATTTATCGGGGTTTTGAATTTTCAATAGCGCCAAATCAGTCGATGATTGATGTCCGACTAACGTGGCCGGAAACGCTTTTGGCATGCCTTTAACGAGGACACTAATACTGGCATTTTCCAGAAGTCGCCCTCGATAAGCAAGCGCTCGCTCCATTAAGCTGTATGTTGTGATCACGAGACCTGACTCATCGACAATCATCCCGGAAAAAACTTCATCTCGTTTACCGTAGAGTGCCGTCGCCGGAATAGAAACACGGACGGAAACAACAGCCGGAGATATTTTGTTGTATACATCTCCAATCGGAAAAACAGGTGTCACAGGCAAAGTCGTCGGCTCAGTCTCTGAACTCTCGGTCGATGGATCAACCTCACTTGTCGCTGTTGTCGCTGTTGTTGTTGTTGTTGC
>CAZBOM010000212.1:0-1796 GCA_964493375.1 uncultured Mageeibacillus sp.
CTCAACGTGCATCGTTCGCGGGAACATGTCAACCGGTTGGATGCTCTCAACCTTAAAGGTTTCGCTCAACAGAGAGAGGTCGCGCGCCAGTGTCGCGGGGTTGCAACTGACATACACGAGACGTTCACAGCTGGATTTCTTGATGATGTCGATGGACGTGGGATCGAGCCCTTTGCGTGGAGGATCGACGATGATGACATGGGCTTGAGTGTTATGTTCGTCGTCCAGAAGCCATTCGGATGCGTCCGATTCGATGAACTCAACATTTTCAATGCCATTGATGGAGGCGTTTAATCGCGCGTCTTCGATCGCGGACGAAACATTATCGACACCGAGCACGCGAATCGTCTCACCGCCATGAGTGCTCCTTGCCGAATGCGCCAGTTGCAGGCTGATCGCCCCTACCCCACAGTAAAGGTCGAGCGCCGTTTCGTTCGATTTAAGATCGGTGGCTTTAATTACATCATGAAACAGTACTGCCGCTTGAACCGGATTCACTTGAAAGAAACTATCGGGCGAGATTCTGTAGCGAACACCGTTGATGGTTTCCTCGATCGTCTCATCGCCCCAAAGATGACGATAGTCTTCGGATAGAATTCTATTGCTCCGCGTCGTTTGGCGATTGATCCAGAAACTGGTGAGCGCGTATCCCTCACGCTTCGCACTCATTTCTAGCGCTGGGATCCATGATTCGATCGCGTGATCCGCCTCGTGATCGTTGACGACAAAGACAAGCATCACTTGTTTCGACGAAAAGGCAGTCCGAACGACGAGATGACGCAAAGAACCGTGAAATGTCTCCTTGTCGTAAGCTGTCACTCGGTCGTGATTCGCAAGTTCTCGCACGGTATTGGCGAGCGAGATGGATACCTCGCTCTGAATATGGCAGGTGTCGATATCGACAAGGTCGTTCGTTCCTCTGCTGTATTGACCGATTACGATTGTTCCATCGACAGCATCAATGGGGAAGATCGTCTTGCCGCGGTAATGATAAGGGTCATCCATTCCAACGATGGGTCGAAAAACCGGTAATGTCTCGCGCGTCTCTATCGCCTTTTGTTCGACGGAATGAGAGGAGTTGATTGGTTCTTCAGAATCGATCAATTCAGCTTCATGCCTAGTCAAGAGAGACGAAATAGAACCGACACGACTTAGCAAATCGCACACGCGTTTTTCTTTTAACCGAAGCTCAGCATCATAAGTAAGATGGCGAAGTTGACAGCTCCCGCATTCAGGGAAATAGTCGCAATCAGAGAGACAACGATCAGGACTTGGCGTTTCGACATCAAGCAAGTCGAGGACCATGAATTTCTTCTTCTCTTCTCGAA
This sequence comes from uncultured Mageeibacillus sp., assembly GCA_964493375.1. Classification (GTDB taxonomy): domain Bacteria; phylum Bacillota; class Clostridia; order Saccharofermentanales; family DTU023; genus UBA4923. The sequence continues at coordinate 1,329 of CAZBOM010000212.1, forward strand.
GACGCGCGTGAACGATCTCACCGGGGAGCGCTCCGACGACAAAACAAACTTTCCCCTCACAGATTTCGTCTGTAACTTGCATTGAATCGACAAGTCTAAGTTGGTCATCATGCCACACCGCTGTACCAACGCCTTGACCGCGCTCATTCACATCGCGGATTAGAACTCGAAATACCTTGCTCATTAGAATTGCCTCTCAATTCATGGTCATTCGCTACTATCTGTTCTCAGTATTACATTACACCAAGAAATGGTCATTCATCATCCATCTCAACATATACGTTTCATTGGAGCACCGCCAAAAATTCAACTTGTGGCAATCCTCTTTGCCACAAACTGAAATGTTGGCCACAAATTGCTCAAGTCTGGTCAGTTTTTCGACTTGTACAAAAACCCCTTTGGATAAATGTCAATTTTCGCCAGATCCAGGTGGAAAGTGGTCATTTTTTCAACTTGTACAATCTGTTT
>CAZBOM010000213.1:0-1779 GCA_964493375.1 uncultured Mageeibacillus sp.
TTATTTATCCCTTGAAGATGATCTCATGCGCTTGTTCGGAGGCGATCGAATGGAGCGCATATTCTCTTCGCTTGGTGTGGCGGAAGATACAGAGATCGCACACCCGCTTCTCTCAAAGACAATTGAATCGGCACAGAGACGCGTGGAAGGGACGAACTTCGCGATTCGAAAAAATGTTCTCGAATACGACGATGTCATGAACATGCAGCGTAATCTTATCTACAAGCAGCGTCGAGAAGTTTTGGAAGGTCAAGATTTACACCCGTACTACAAGCGAATTATTGCCGAGACCATGGACGCGACACTGGCTGATTTTCTGGCGACTTCGGAAAGCACGTCCGATTGGGACAAAGAAGCGCTCGTGACGCGTGTCATTGATATGTTTGGCCCTCTGCCGGCTCTCGCGAAATTCGCTTCTTCGAAAGAAGATACGGACGGGTATCGCTTGGCATCTGACTTAAAAGACGATGCTCTGGCGCGACTCGAAGAGAGAGAGATAGAGCTCGGTTCGCCTGAGATGTTGCGAGAAGCTGAACGCGTTATCCTTTTGCAGACAGTCGACAATCACTGGATGGATCATATCGATATGATGGATGATTTGCGTGACAGCATCGGAATGCGCGGATATGCGCAACACGATCCTGTTGTTGAGTACAAACGCGAAGGCTATGACATGTTTGAAGTCATGAGTGATGAGATACAACACGATGCCGTGCGTTTGATCATGCGAGCTCGATTCACGGCGGAAGACCCTAAACCGCGAAGACGCGTCCCTGCCAAGGTATTTGAGGGAAGAGGGTCATCGGGATGGTCGAGAGCGTCGGCTGAATCAATGGCCTCCGCCGGTTCCGATATGAGCGAGTTCTCTGGAGGCGGCAATGCTCCCCCCGCCGCGGAACCTGTTAAGAAAAAGCAACTCCCGGGACGCAATGAACCGTGTTGGTGCGGAAGCGGGAAGAAGTATAAGAATTGTCATTTAAGGCAAGACGAAGAAGAATCAATGTGAGGAGATAACGCATGATAGACAGAAGAATGGATGATCGCGCCGTCACGGCCGTTCGTGTATTATCGATCGACGCGGTCGAAAAGGCGAAATCGGGACACCCGGGATTACCACTCGGTGCCGCCCCCATGGCTTGCGAATTGTGGGCGAACCACATGAAACACAACCCAGCCAATCCACAGTGGATAAACCGCGACCGTTTTGTGCTTTCAGCAGGACACGGTTCGATGCTTCTCTATTCTCTGTTACATCTATTTGGCTACGGTCTCACCGCAAATGATTTGGCTTCATTTCGCCAGTGGGATAGTTTAACACCGGGTCATCCTGAATTTGGGCATACAGTGGGCGTCGAGACGACGACTGGACCGCTCGGTCAAGGATTTGCCGCCGCATGCGGCATGGCAATGGCAGAAGCGCATCTCGCCGCTCGGTTCAACACACCGGAACACAAAATAATCGATCACCGGACATATGTCTTGTGCGGTGACGGAGACTTAATGGAGGGTATTTCAAGCGAGGCGGCTTCTCTCGCGGGAACGTTAAAGCTCGGTAAACTCATTGTCCTATACGATGACAACGAGATTAGTATTGAAGGTTCGACTGATCTGGCCTTCAAAGAAGATGTGAGCGCTCGTTTTGAAGCGTACGGCTGGCATGTGCTTGAAGTTCAAGACGGGAATGATCGAGATGCCATCTCACGCGCACTCGTCGAGGCGAGGACGAGAGAAGATCGCCCGTCACTCATTCGGATTCACACAAAAATCGGCTATGGATCT
>CAZBOM010000214.1:0-1772 GCA_964493375.1 uncultured Mageeibacillus sp.
TACCGGGTTCAACCTTTAAAATTGTGACGGCGACAGCGTTCCTCGAACAAGATAAACTTCAACATGATATTGCGGTGACTTGCCAAGGAAGTAAAGAGTTGATGTCCGGTGGCGTCTTTGAGCGTTATATGAAGGGGACACATGGAACAGTCGCACTGGAAAAAGCGTTTACAACGTCTTGCAACCATTTTTTTGGACACGTTGGGCTACAAATGGGTACTGATGCTTTAGAAAAAGCTGCCCGTTCATTTGCCTTTAATACAAAGTTGACACTTGATCGATTACAACTCGCCACAAGTGTTTGCGATTTAGGGCATGAAGATAAGGCGGCTGTGACGTGGGCATCTATCGGGCAACCGGGCGGGAAGGATATTGAGACGGTGACACCTCTTCACCTCGCGATGATCGCTTCCGCCATCGGAAACGGAGGTATCATGCGACAACCCTATGTTGTTGAAGCTGTCAGAACACCTCTCGATGATATTCAAACGCTGACACGCTCCCATGATGTCATATCGATTCTCGACCGAGAAACGACAGATAAGCTTTCAGAGATGATGCGCTCTGTGGTGACTTCGGGAACGGGGAAGAAAGCTCATGTGAAAGGCTTCGATATTCGCGGTAAAACAGGTACTTCGAATGAGTTGGATCCAAACGGCCAATTGACGACTAATAACTTATTCTCAGGGTTTATCGCAGATAAAAGAACGCCTTTTGCCATCGGTGTCGTTCTCGAAGATTCGGCGAGTGGAACGGCCGCTGCCGTCGCAGGCAATTTGCTCAAATTAGTCGCGAACAAAATGAAGTGATTTTTGTTCTAGAATAGAGTTAGCCTTTGAACTGAAAGGAAGAATTCGTGTCTAATAAAGAAATATTAATGCTCGTCGATGTGCATAGTTTGTTAAATCGAGCTTTTTACGGTATCGCCGGCAGGAGTCGGTTGACGGCTCCCGACGGATTGCCGACGGGCGCATTATTTGCCTTCCTCAATATGCTTGCAAAATATAAAGAAGAATTCCAACCGACGCATGTCATCTCCGCGATGGATATGCCGGGAAAGACATTTCGACACGCGCAATTTGAGGATTACAAAAAGGGGAGAAGCCCCATGCCGGATGATCTCGCGAGACAGATTCCCGTCGCGCGCGAGATGCTCGATTATTTAGGATTCCATCCTCTTGGAATCGAAAAGTACGAAGCAGATGATTTGATTGGGACGCTCGCTCGATTAGGTGAAGAGCGCGGTATGCGCGTCTTTATTTTAACGGGGGACCGCGATTCATTGCAGCTCGTCACGGATCGAACATCCGTCGTATTGCTTACAACGAAAAAAGATGGTTCAGAGAGCGAAGTCGTAACACCACAGTCGATGATCGAAATGTACGGCTTACCACCGACGCAATGGATTGAAGTCAAAGGATTGATGGGGGATGCTTCTGACAATATTCCGGGTGTCAAAGGCGTCGGTCAAAAGACGGCTTTAAAACTCATTCAAGAATACGGAAGTATTGAAGAGGTTTATAAACATCTCGACGATCAGAAAGGCGCGCTGTTGAGAAATCTTTCGGCGGGAGAGGACTTGGCGAGGTTGTCGCGTGAACTATCGATCATTCACAGAGAAGTGCCCATCGAAAAAGCTGACGAATACTTGACGCTCGACATTGATTCAACCATGGATCGAGACGCGTTAGCCCAGCTTTTAACTCGATTGAATTTTCGCTCTTTTTTAGAGCGATTTGAACTTGAATCCGCCGATTCCGAATCAGATGGCG
>CAZBOM010000215.1:0-1731 GCA_964493375.1 uncultured Mageeibacillus sp.
TTCTTTCCCCCTATGATAATACGGCATGGATCTCAGCCGATTCTTTTACTTAGTATAACCCAGCATTTGGTGTGCCTTTGTTGAGAGCAAGCCAACAGTGGCTTCAAAAAAACAACCGCAGAAGTCACAACCTTTTCAATAGATATTCTACCAAGTTGATATGCATCATGCCATCTTGGTTACTCGTGGGAGAGTCTGTCGAACGGACCTAAAATAGTTTATCGAAAAGCTGTTTCAGTTCATCCGTCTGCGCTTTTTTAACACGATATTGCTTATGACTGTCACTTTCCTTTACATAGAACGATGCTTCATCTTGATCATACAAATAAACAAATATCGTTTCTTCTTTACCATCGGAGTATTTCAATAAAATGGAATAAGGGGACGGTTTAACGACATTAATAATGCCATGTTGCTCATCGCCTTCCCTCACATAGTTCTCGATGATCTCGAGTTGTTTCGTATTGGTCACCTCAACTTGTCGATTGCCTTGCTCTTTGAAAATGACGGCGCTCACTAGGTGCGTTCCTTTCTTCCGACTACAACTAAAAACGAAGGGAATGATAACGGCGAGAATGAGCACGAATACAAAAACTTTAATCAATGGTGATTTTTTCATAGTTAACGACCTCCTTGATTACTTAGACGACAAAACTATGAAATGGTTACGATGAACGATTTAAAAGCCATTCGACCAAGTTAATATGCTTCACACCATCTTGATCACTCGTGAGTGGATCCATCGATAAGACGATCTTCTCGTAATTGTCACCTGTTTCCATTAAAGAGTTGAACTCTCTTTGGCGAGTCTCAGTCGTCGCCAATAGATAACTGACTTGAATATACTTGCGATCCGTGCCCGTTTCTGTTCTTTTCTCAGCGATGAAATCTATTTCGTATTGATTCGTTTTCCCGACAGATACTTGGTATCCTCTGGCCAGCAATTCCAATAGAACGATGTTCTCAAGAATCAACTCAATATCTTCCTCGTTTCTCCCCACAACAGCCTGGCGTAACCCATGATCAGCCACATAATATTTTTCTTGGGTTGATAAGAATCTTTTTCCTTGGATGTTGTATCTTCGCAGAGGTAGGATGGCATACGCAGTCTGCGCGTATTCTAAATAGTTCAGAATGGTTGTCACGGAGACTTTTATGCCTTCATTTTTCCAATATTTGGCGATTGAGCTAGCGGAAAAAGTGCGGCCGGTATTGGAAAAAACATAATTCAAAAGTCTCTTCAACACGTCGCTGTCGCGGACTTTTTCTCGCTGGATAATGTCTTTCAAAATGATCGAACTGTATACATCCGTGAGGTACTTAATCCGATCTTCATAAGAAATATCTTGAAAAACCGGGAAAGGCATCCCACCTTCAACCATATAGGATCGAAACAATTCTTGATTAGATCGATTGTCGCCTATGCTGCGCTTACCTATCACATATTCGGAAAAACTGAAAGGATAAATCTCAAACTGGATATACCGCCCGCCAATAAGTGTGGATAGTTCACCGGACAATAACTTTGAATTCGAGCCTGTCACGTAAATATCAACCTTATTGCCGTGAGCGGCTCGAACAGAATTAATCACTTTCTCAAACGATGCAACTTCTTGAATCTCATCCAAAAATATATAGGTAGTCAATTCATTTTCAGAGATAAATGCTTCAATGGCAGATAGTGTCCTATAAAGTGGTGTAAATTGCTTGGCACAAAAAGAGCCACCTCAT
>CAZBOM010000216.1:0-1715 GCA_964493375.1 uncultured Mageeibacillus sp.
GACGACTTCGTCATCGGTGTCCGACATAATGCGTGCGATTTCACCCATCGCTTTCGCCGGAATGATGATATTGGCGCTGACATTCAATCCTGGGATTGACTCATGGCGCACGGCGAGTCTGAAACCGTCGAGCGCGACAAGTGTCAATGCCTCATTGTCACAGATCAAATTAAGACCCATCAAGATGGGACGACTCTGATCGGAACTGACGGCAAAAATTGTCTGATTGATCATGTCTTTGAGTGTGCTCTGTTTGACAACAATCCTCGACTCATCTTCAATAAAGCGAATCTCAGGATATTTATCAGCCGAATAACCGCGCAGATGGAATAAGCTGTTTCCACTTTCGATGACTAGGACATGGTCATCTTGCACTTCAAGATAAACATGATTGTCCGGGAGTTTGCGCACGACTTCAGAAAGGAATTTAGCCGGGACGACAACACTGCCTTTGTTAGAAATATCGGCTTCCATCCTGTATTCAATGCCCGTTTCACTGTCGTACCCGGTTAAAACAAGTTCCTGATCGGCGACGAGCAAGATACCGTCCAGAACCGGATCTGTCGATCGCGTCGCGACCACTCTCTGGACCGTTGAAATGGCTTCCATCAGATGATTTCTTGTGCATGTAAGTTTCATGTTGCGCCTCCCGTTTTGCCTCGCCGCCATCTATGATAATTCATCTATCTTCTTCATAAGGGTGTCAATACTGTTAAAAACTCGGTGACACCCCGTGGGCAGCGACGCTATACCTTGTTACTTATTTGTTAGATGTCTGTGATCTTTTTGTTAAGAAAGAGAACTTATCAACGGATGTTAATTATTCACTTTTTATTAACACGCCTTTCACAGCGAGTTATTAACAATTGATCATAACTTTGTTCATTACTGCAAGCGCGATTCAATGTTGCTGATTGTCTCAGCGAGCTTGGCATTTAGTTCTATTCCTTCTGTAATTTTATCACAGGCATGCAAAACCGTGGCGTGATTCTTGCCGCCAAAAGCGTTGCCTATCTCTTTAAACGTCTTATCAAGTTTTTTACGACAAAGATACATCGCGATCTGTCTCGGTTCGACGATTTCTTGGCTTCGTTGACGCGATTTCAGATCGTCTACCGTGACACCATAATAGTGCGCGACGATTTCCATAATGAGAGGAAAATCGAGCTCTTTGACAGCGCCCGGTTGAATCACATTTTGCAGTGCTTGCTTTGCCACGTCGAGTGTCACGTCGGCGCCGATCAACTGCAATGCGCAAATCGTTTTGAAAGCGCCTTCAATCTCTCTGACGTTCGAAGTGATGTTGTCGGCGATGTATTCAATAATGTCGGGGCCAATATCGACACCCTGTGTTCTTGAGAGATTCTTTAGAATCGCGATCCGCGTCTCGTAGTCAGGTGGCGTAATATCGATCGTCAAACCACTAATAAAACGCGTTCTCAAGCGGTCGACCAAAGATGTCAAATTCTGCGGTGGTCTGTCGCATGTGAACACAAGATTCTTACCTGATTCAAAAAGAGCATTGAAAGTATAGAAGAATTCGACTTGCATGCGTTCTTTCGTCTCAATGAATTGAATATCGTCAATAAGGAGCATGTCAGCGAGACGGTAGTGGTTTCTGAATTCATCGAATTCATTCTTTTGGATACACGTAATAAATTCGTTGACAAATTGCTCCGTCTGCACGTAAACAACACGCTTATGCGGGAATTCTT
>CAZBOM010000217.1:0-1700 GCA_964493375.1 uncultured Mageeibacillus sp.
GCTGATCGTTTCATCTGTATAGCCGGGCGACGGATAAAAACGCGTCAACAAATCCCAGCGTTCCGCCACAAGTCCTGTTTCTTCCGTCAGTTCACGCCTCGCACAGTCGATCGGAGCTTCGGGAAGGTCCAGCTTACCCGCAGGGATCTCGCGCGTCGGGCCGCCTGTCCCCACGCGATGCTGTCTTACGAGGTATAAATGTTGTTCGCTATCTAAAGCGACAACGCACGCGCCACCGGGGTGACGAACAATTTCGCGCTTCGATTGGCGGCCGTCAGGTAACTTGACATCCTGAACTTCGACTGAAAAGACACGACCGATAAACCGCGGATCAACTGAAAGTACTTCTTCGGAAAGCGCGGGGTCAAAACGTCGATGCGCCGGTCTCTCCGGAAGCAAATCACGTTCAACGGGTGACTCACGAAAGGGGCCATCATCCGGTCGATGTTCGGCTTCAGACTGAATCCATTCAGTCGTAAGAACAGCTTCTAAAGGATCAATCCCCGTATCAGCTTCCTTTTCAGAAAATATCTCTTGCACGCTCTCTAGCTCAGATGACTCATTCGCCGATACGATAGGTAGTGAAATCTTTCTTACAGAGGGCGCCGTATAATGCTTGTCCTCCGTCTCGCCGACAACTTCTGACACCTCTGTGTCGATCGCTCGATTGATAACTGAAACAGCTTCCTCGGGAACGTTACTAACCTCAAAATGCTCTACGTCGGCTTTTCGATCAATGACAGATAGCTCTGCGTCGGCTTTTCGACCAAACTCCGACATCTCATCAACACGATGATCTTTTTCCGGATTTACGCCACGAATGTGGGGCACTCTATGCCTTAATCCCGGTTTGTCTTGATCTTTTTCATGATCTGCGTGCTGGTTCATAACGTATCCTTCTTGAATAATTCATTTCAAGTATTTCTTTGAATTTCATTAACCGCCATTTTATCACAGCGGTTATTATATTCGTTGTCAGCGTGGCCTTTGACCTTGATCCACGTGATCTCATGACGCTCATGCTCTTCCCAAAGCGCTTGCCACAAATCTTGATTCGCAACGGGCATTTTCGCCGCGTTTTTCCAGCCATTGTTTTGCCAGTTAACGATCCATCTCTCGTTAAAAGCCGAGACAAGATACGCACTGTCGCTATAAAGCTTGACGTGACAGGGACGCTTCAATGCGCGAAGCGCCATTAGTGCCGCCATCAGTTCCATTCTGTTATTCGTTGTATCCGGCTCAAAACCCGACATTTCTTTCGTTGCACCTTGCGCCATAATAATCGCCGCCCAACCTCCGGGGCCGGGATTACCGGAACATGCGCCATCTGTATAAACAACAACATCAGTCAGTTTTTGCTTGCGTTTCATAGGGTGAATCATATAAGTATTATACATGAGTCATTCAAAAAGAGAACATATTTCCGCGTAATAACCCCTCTTCTCGACATGTCATTTTGACTACAGATATCACTCATTGAAGGATAAGGCGTCAAAGAATACGGAACGCAATAATTAGTGAATCAATCGTGTGCGATACGATTAAAAAGTGCTTCAAAATTATCCATGGGCTAGTCAGATTTCCAGTTACGTTCATGCATCTATTTTGTTGGAGAGTCTTATTTATGTAAAGAAAAATCCCTGCGGTTAAAGCCACAGGGATTGCCAATGGTCGGAGTGACAAGACTTGAACTTGCGACC
>CAZBOM010000218.1:0-1689 GCA_964493375.1 uncultured Mageeibacillus sp.
TGTTGTCGCTGTTGTTGCTGTTGTTGCTGTTGTCGTCGACGTTGTTGTCGCCGTTGTTGTCGATGTCGTCGTTGTGATCGGAAATGTACTCACTGATGATGTTGACGTCTCCTGTGAGTCAGGTGTTGCTGTCGACGATGTCATCGTAGTGGTTGTCGTTATTGAAGTTGTCGTAAAGGTTGTGCCAGTCGTGGAGCTTTCTCCGGGAAGCTCTGCATTACGATAGCAAGAAAGAGGCCACACAATCGCAACAACGAGGAATAAGATCAGTATGATGGCTATGTTTTTCTTTCTTAAGGTCATGCCTACACTTCCTTTGCAACTTCCGGCAAATCGCTATCAATACTTAAATAAACAGGCTGACTTCCATTCTAATGCTCGATTTTGACAAATGTATGAACAGATCGTTCACTCATCGTTTTTCTTAAAAGAAATGTAAGCGTTGATGGCCATACCAATGAATATTGATCATATAAAGAACCTCACGCTCATAGAAAACACGCTCATTGATGTCATTTTCATCTATGGGCGAGCGATCGTGAAGGTGATTTTTGCACCACCGAGATCCGATGAAGCGCCTGCCTCTATATGTTGACCATGTCGGTTGACAAGTGCTCTTGCGATGTAGAGTCCCAAACCGGAACCTTCTTGACCGCGAGACTTATCGGCTTTATAAAAACGATCGAACACATTTGGAATATCTTCTTGACTGATCCCCGGACCATTGTCTTCGACCATCACATGAACGAGTCGTTCATCTACTTTCGTACTTATTGTCACAAGTCCGCCACGGGGCACAAAGCGAATGGCATTTGAAACAATATTGTTGAGAACGCGTGTCAATTGACCGACGTCGCCGAGCACTTTGACTTCATTCGCTCCTTTCTCATCTAAATGGAGAAGCAGATGAACCTTCTTCTCATTTAACATCGGTTCAAACGATACTTGGACTTGCCGAATCCATGTGTTGATATCAAAGACTGTTTGCCTTAGTTCATGTGATTCCATTTGATCCGCTTGTTCAAACAACGTATCAATCAGGCGTTCGAGCCTGTCTGCCTCAGCTTTGATGATATCGAGATAGTAGGCGTACTTCTCTTCAGGAATCGTGCCATCGCGCATACCGCCGATAAATCCTGAAATCGATGTCACAGGTGTTCGCAAGTCATGTGATACATTGCCGAGAAATTCATTATGCTCACTCTCGCGCATCTCAAACTTCGCGATCAATGTATTAAACGTCCGCACGAGTCTCGTCAAATCGTCTTCTCTCGATAGAGATTCGGCACGGCTACCATCGAGGTCATCCGGCAAAGTCAAAGTCTTTTTATCTTTACCCAACTGAACACGCTCCTTTAAATCACCGCGATAAACAGAATTCGCCGTCTTCGCGAGCGCTGAAATAGGATTGGTGATGTTACGCGATAACCATATGATGATGGCCAGCGATACGAGATACGCGACGGCAAATGAGATATGGACATTATTGTCAACGAGCCAAGAACTAAAAGTGTCGGGAAGGTGTCGTTTGAGCAACAGAACTTCACCTGTATAAAGATCGCCAGTCGTTCCAATCGGAGCACTTGCCACCAACCAAGTGTTCGGGCTGGGAAGCAGCTGATAAAAACCTGTTTGGCTCCCTCGTTGACAGTAGACAGTTTGCCCTGTATTTTTGGCGACATCCGGCAA
>CAZBOM010000219.1:0-1686 GCA_964493375.1 uncultured Mageeibacillus sp.
CCGCGACATTTGAAGAACGTCGCCAACATCTCGCTCATCTCACAGATGAAGAGCTTTATACGTATTTTTGGGAATTGGCGGAAAAAATAGTGGACCCGCTCTTGCAAGCCGGAAAAGAATATACGACCCCTGCCATTGAGCGTAGTGTGCTTCTTCGCATGGGGTTTTCAAGTATTGAAGCTCAAGCGATTGTACGCGCTGTGATAGATCACGGGCTCATGGGGAGAGGAGCCGGACATGTCGTTTGGAAAGTGGCCGATGAACTTCGTTTGCCTATTCGCGAAGCAGGACTTTCGCTCGCGGAGGGACGGCATTGGGATGTGGTTTCCCAATTGTTCGGGGAGGTGGCATCATGACACGCGATCCATATGAGAACAAATCGTATAACGAAGACGCTCGTGTCGTCGCCGGCGAGCACTGCGGTGTTGAGCCGACGATGGGGTCGGTGATTCCGGCACGAGAAACGAAGATTCCTCTTGACGTAGACGAAAAACTTGATATCAGAAAAATTCTCGACGGTCTTGAGCATTATCGCTCTCCGAGGCGACCATGGCATTGGCGCGAGGGGCGTGGTGAACCGCGAAAGGTCGGTGATTTTGAGTATTTAGAGACATCCGAGTCTCTTGAGCGATCGGTTCCGCTTCCCGGAAGCCGTGGGTTCGGCTTCATCGATCCGCAACCTGACTGCGTTATTACGACGGAGGTCGCGTCGGGACGATTTGAAGACGACGTTCGCCGTATGCGCATGGCCGCGTGGAACGGCGCCGATCACATGATGGTCATTCGGACAGCCGGACAATCGCATATCGACTCGCTTCTAGAAGGGACAACGCAAGGAATCGGCGGTATTCCCGTCACGCGCAAGCAGTGTCGCGCGACACGCCGCGCCCTCGATCTCATTGAAGATGAGGTAGGACGCCCGATCAATTTCCACTCGTATGTCTCCGGTGTCGCCGGTCCCGATATCGCTGTCATGTTTGTCGAGGAAGGCGTCTCCGGTGTTCACCAAGATCCTCAATACAATGTTCTCTACCGAAACATCAACATGCTACGAAGCTTTGTCGACGCTTGTGAGAGCAAGAAGATCATCGCATACGGCGGCCAGCTCCAGATCGACGGGGCTCACAACGCGAACGCGACGGCAATGGAAGCTTGGAAGGTCATGCCTGAACTGATGGTTCAGCACGGGATCAATACGATGTTCTCGCTCAAATGCGGGATCAAACCGGAAAACATCGCGTTGTCGAGCGTTCCGCCGACAGCGCCTCCCGCGCCGTGTATGCGACTCGATTTACCGTATGCCGTGGCGCTGCGAGACTTGTTCAGGGACTATAAAATCCGAGCGCAACAAAACACGAAATACATGGAGTCGGAGACGCGTGAAGCGACGGTGACACACACGCTGAATATGGTCATCTCGCGCTTGACATCGGTCGATATTCAGTCGACGATCACACCGGACGAAGGTCGCAATGTGCCGTGGCACTATTTCAACATCAACGCTGTCAATACGGCACGTCAATCGCTGAACGGCTTGGATGGTGTCCGCGAAATGGTCGACATCAATCGCGACGGTCCGCTCGGAGAGCGTGCGCGTGAATTGAAAGAGCGCGCCATTCTGTTTATGGAAGAAATGCTCGAAGTGGGCGGCTACTTCAGCGCGGTAGAAGAAGGATTCTTTATCGA
>CAZBOM010000220.1:0-1668 GCA_964493375.1 uncultured Mageeibacillus sp.
TGCTCGCTCTCCTTTCGCGCGAAGCCGGCGGACTTCCTGTCAAGTTGCGCATGACGCGTGAGCAGGAGTTCAACTACATGCCCACACGCGCCGGCATGCGCGGCAAGATCAAGACAGGCGTCACAAAAGACGGCAAAATAACAGCCGCTGACATTGTCTACGATTGGGATAGCGGTGCGTACGCCGATTATGGCGTCAATGTAGGAAAGACGGCTGTTTACGGCGGTCTCGGTCCTTATGACATTGAGAATGCCCAGATTGTCTCAAACACGATCTATACCAACAAAGTATTCAGTACGGCGTATCGCGGATTTGGTCACCTCGAGACACTGTGGACGGTCGAACGTCAGACAGACATCCTGTCACAGAAACTCGGAATCGATCCATACGAATTCCGTATGATGAATATGTTACGACCCGGTTCGCAGACGATTTCACGTGAGCTTATCACGGAGAGCTCGGGAAGTCCGATGGATTGCTTGTCTGCCGTTGTCAAAGAGATCGGCTGGACAGGTCGTAAGACGGCGGAAGAACGCGAGAGAGAGTGGAAGACAGGAAAAGTACGCGGCAAAGGGTTCGCGATGATCCAGAAAGCGCCCGCGATGCCTCCGAACACTTCGACATCAGTCATCATGCAGATGGTGGGCGACGGACATGTCAAAATCATGATGGGAGCTGTCGACTACGGACAAGGCGCGATCACAGCCTTAGCGCAGATCGCCGCGCAAGAACTCGATATCCCCTTCGAGATGGTTGAAATCATCCGCCGCACGAACACCGATAATAACCCTTACGATTGGAACACCGTCGCTTCAAAACTCACCTTCATGGGTGGAAATGCCATTATTCAAGCAAGCCGTCGCATGGTCGACCAAATGAAAAACCTGGCGGCGCAAGCATTCAAGTGCTCACCTGAGTATCTGACGCATGGCGATGGATATATTTACAGTAAACATATTCCGGAGCGCCGCATTGCTTACAAGGATTTAGCGCTCGGTTACGCTTACCCGAATGGAACAGGGATCGGCGGACCACTCATCTCCCATGGCATTTGCATGGCAGATGGTCTGACGAATCTCGACCACGACACCGGCGCCGGTCGCCCCGCTCTCGCATGGACCTTCGGCGCTCACGCCGTTGAAATTGAAGTCGACGTTGAGTCGGGCTCGATCGATGTCTTGAAAGTGGCCTCGGCATTCGACCTCGGTCAAGTGATCAATGAGCGTATGGTTTACAGTCAAGTCGTCGGCGGCGTCATGCAGGGAATCGGATCGGCCATCCTTGAAGGATACAAATTCAACAAAGACAACGTCCTGATGAACCCCTCGTTCACAGACAACAAGATCCCGACCATGCAAGACATGCCTTGTGAGATTGTTCCGATATACATTGAGAACCCACAAGCCAACGGACCATTCGGAGCCCGCGGTGTCGCTGAGCACACGATGATCTCCGTCCCTTCGGCGATTGGAAATGCTCTCTACGAGGCGACAGGCGTTAACTTCTATCACCTGCCGCTCACACCTGAAAATGTCATGCTCGGCTTGCTATCAGGCGAGAAGGATTACAAGTAAACCGATTCATTAAACTAATCGTCTAAGAACGATATTCCATCTTAGTGTCTCAGGATGCATTCCGCATTCTGAGACACTTTTTTATTCTGTAAAA
>CAZBOM010000221.1:0-1652 GCA_964493375.1 uncultured Mageeibacillus sp.
CGCAATTGGTTATCAATACGTCTCGATTCGTGGCGTTCCGTTCCGATGATGCAGAGACCTCCTGCTTCTATGACGCGGCGTTTCTCATCTTCAATCTCTTTAGAGAATCGTTCTTTGAGTGAAGTAAACAGCTCACGTCCTTTTAAAATGATTTCATCATCTGTGACGTTTTTTGCTGTCGACTGTTCAATAACCTCATCTTCAAATCCCTGCTTGCGCATTTCTTGACGCGCTAAAAACTCAGGGTTTCCACCGAGCAAAATATCTGTCCCGCGCCCGGCCATATTCGTCGCGATGGTCACCGCTCCAAAACGGCCTGCCTGAGCGACAATCTCCGCCTCTCGTTCATGATGTCTTGCGTTTAGGACATTATGTTTTACACCGGCTCGCGTAAACAACTTCGATAGCAATTCACTTTTTTCGACGGAGACTGTACCGACCAGCACAGGTTGACCCGTCTCGTGAATCTCTTTGACATCGGTTAGTATCGCCTTGTACTTACCTTCTTCCGTTTTATAAACGGCATCAGGATCATCTTGGCGTATCATGGGGAGATTGGTCGGGATCGAGACGACATCGAGATTATAGATCTCTCTAAATTCACTCTCTTCTGTCATCGCCGTCCCTGTCATACCTGAAAGCTTGTTATACATGCGGAAGTAATTCTGGAAAGTGATCGTCGCAAGCGTCTTGTTTTCTTCCTTGATCTCAACGCCTTCTTTCGCTTCAATCGCTTGGTGAAGTCCATTACTATAGCGTCGGCCGAACATGAGACGACCGGTAAAATCATCGACAATGACAATCTCGCCATCTTTGATCACATAGTCTCGATCGAGATGCATCGTTCCGCGGGCCTTTAACGCGTTGCTTATATGATGATTGATCTCATAATTCTCTTGATCAGATAAATTCTCAATGCCGAAGAACCGCTCCGCCTTCTTGACACCGCGCTCCGTCAACACCGCGCTCTTTGCCTTTTCATCGACGATGTAATCGGCATCTGATTCAATTTCCTCAAGTTCCTCCGTCGTCCGCATGGCCTCTTTCTGAATAATCACTTTTGGCATCAAACGGTTGGCGAAATCGCTTGCTCGCTGATACATCTCAGAAGAGTCAGTCCCGGCTCCGGAAATAATTAGAGGTGTTCTCGCTTCGTCAACGAGTATACTGTCGACCTCATCGACAATGGCATAATTTAATTGACGCTGAACACATTGATCGAGCGAAAGCACCATGTTGTCCCGCAAATAATCAAATCCAAACTCATTGTTCGTTCCGTATGTGATATCAGCGGCATATGAGGCGCGCCGCACATTATTGTCCAGGCCATGAACAATCAAACCGACCGACAGCCCTAAATAACGAAAGATTTTACCCATCCATTCGCTATCGCGATGGGCAAGGTAATCGTTGACTGTGATGATGTGAACACCTTCTCCATTAAGAGCGTTGAGATACGCCGGCAACGTGGCGGCGAGTGTTTTTCCTTCACCTGTTTTCATTTCAGCGATTCGCCCTTGGTGGAGAATAATGCCACCCTGAACTTGAACGGGAAAATGAGTCATGCCCAACACTCGCTTGCCTGCCTCTCGCACGGCGGCAAAGGCGTCCGGCAACACATCATCAAGGATGGCGCCTTCATGAATCAGTCG
>CAZBOM010000222.1:0-1647 GCA_964493375.1 uncultured Mageeibacillus sp.
ATCAGAGATACAAGGCATCCCCGCTTCGGAAATCACGGCGATCGATTGGCCGGCGAGCAAATCGCGAAGCAGGGCATCATGTCTCATGTGCTGGTTTTGCTCGTAATAGCTGATGAGACGATTGCCGACACCGAGTTCCGACAGAAGTCTCGCGGCCGTACGCGTATCTTCTGCCGCAATATAATCGACTCGTTGCAACACCTCGATAGCTCGCGGGCTCATATCGCCTATGTTGCCAAGCGGTGTCGCGACGAGAAATAAAGTCCCCGAGCGTTCTCTTCGCCCATTCAATGAATCGATATCTTCTATTGGATACTTGTCTTCTTTCGCCATCTTATCTATCTCTCGCGATGCGTTAGCGATTTCTTCGTTCCCCTTGCGCACTTTCTCGTTCTGTTGCGGTGTGTAAAAAAGATTCAGTCTGTCAAACGCTCCATCTATTTCTCACGACGCGTTAAGCAAAGTTTCAATATCTCAAACACATCATCTCTGTTCAGCGATTTGTAACCTGCTTTCTCCATTAATGATGTCGAATCGGCGATATCATCGATCGCATCGGACATGATTCCCACCTCACCGAGTGTCGCGGGCGCTCCGATGGAATCAAAATACGACCGTAACGCTTTTAATCCTGCCAACGCCAGTTCTTCTCTCGATTTGTCGGCAGCACAGATTCCCCAGACATTTTCTGCATATCGCGCGAGTTTATCCTGCGCTTCGTGTCGTATGTAATAAAGCAAATTGGGATGGACGATCGCGAGACCGGCGCCATGCGGGATATCAAACCAAGCCGACAGTGCGTGCTCAATTTTATGCGCTTGCCAATCGCCTTGTTTCCCGAGACGCAATAGTCCGTTGAGCGCCATCGTTCCGTCCCACATCAGGTTCGAGCGCGCCCGGTAATCATTCATGTTCGCCAACGAGGCATCGAGATTGAGTCGAATATTCCTCAGAAGCGCTTCCGCTAATTCGTCTGTCAGATTGTTGTCATCCGGTGGCGAAAAATATTGCTCGAAGACATGCGACATCATATCGACGGCTCCGCAGATGATCTGTTCGCGAGGCATCGTCAACGTGAGCACGGGGTCGAGTATTGAGAAGCGAGGATGGAGCAACGGATCGGCGTACCCGATCTTGAGATTGTCCTTCCAATGACTGATGACCGACGTCCCGTTCATCTCACTCGCCGTCGCCGGCATTGTCAAAATAACTCCCAACGGAAGGGCTGCGTTAAGCGATTGACCGGCGAGATAGAAATCATCCCAAAAGTCACCATCGTGCAACGCGCCGGCGGCGATCGCTTTCGAGCAATCGATGACACTTCCCCCTCCGACCGCGAGAATGAAGTCGATCTCTTTTGCGCGGCAAATGTCGATGCCCTCGTATACTTTCTCCGTTCGAGGGTTTGGCATGACGCCTGCAAGCTCATATATTTCCTTGCCCGCCTTGGAAAGATAGTCGGTCACTCGATCATATAAACCGGTGCGCTTAATACTCCCGCCCCCATAGACAAGGAGAACGCGTGGACCGAAAGCCACGAGTTCTTCCGTGAGTCGCTCCGTCGCATTTTCTCCAAAAATAATCTTTGTCGGATTATGAAAAACAAATGGTTGCATACTATATCCTCTTGAAAATGAAAAAAAGAGG
>CAZBOM010000223.1:0-1639 GCA_964493375.1 uncultured Mageeibacillus sp.
ATTATAGCATAAAACCTCTTGAAATGCTTGATTTTACGTGATTTGAGCACTTTCAAGAGGTCTTGTCACTGTCTTGTCATAAAACGTTTGAACGATACCGTCAAAACGACTGAAAGATGTAGTTAAAGGCCACCTAAAACTGGCGATAAAAACTACCTTTATGCAAATTCGTGTCGCATTATTAAACGTGTTTCAATTCATCGTTCCACCGGCGGATTTTCGGTAAGAGTTCTTCGTACAACTCGTCTCTGTTTTCCGGTGTGATCTCAAAGACTTCCACTTTCGGGTGCCGGCGAACGGCATTGAGAAACTCAGTGTGGTGACTCGCTTTCAGCGTCGCGAGGACGCGTTGATCGCCATCAAAGCATGAAAGAACCGTGTCACAGAAGGCTGTCGCGCCAGTCTCCATGAAGCCGAGTTCATCCATCACGATGATGCCTTGCGCGGAGCTCGCAGACTGTCTCTCTACAGGCGAATCTGACGGTTCTCCACGCTGACTCTCCAGCAAGTATTCGACGCCTGTCGTCTCGAAGACCTCGAGATTGATCGTACGATTCCTCGTATCGCAATCTCCGATGTGATTGGCAGGGCTTTTTTCACGAAGCTGATCATTCGGTCGAAAGATATAAATGGCATGGAAATCCCTTTCGTCTTTTGGCATACTGCGCGTAAAAAAGCCGGTCACAGGCACTTGTAACTCTTTTAATAGTTTTTCAATCAAAGTGGTTTTGCCGGCTCCACGCAGACCGCTGATGACGATGTGTCTTTTTTCCATGACTATTTTCCTCGTATGGTATTAAAATGCGATCAAGAAATTGGATGAAATCTTGATCAGGTTGACTGTTCAAACACCGTGTTCGCTAAGGGTTAAGAAAGTTGTTTAGAAGAATTCTATAATCCTTCTAAATCAGTTCGGAGTCGTTGACCCGGGCTTGACGGTTCCTTCGACAACGTGATAGTAGTAAACGCTTCCAGGCCAACCGTCAGCGCATGACGCCTCGGTCTGAGGATCGGATACTTCAATTGTCGCAGTCTCTCGATCCACTTCGCCTTCCCGCGTATCGATTAAAGGCTCAGGAGCCACATCTGTCAGCGACTCTGACGTCGCTGGGAAGATCTGATTTGGATCGGTGCACGTGATAAAGACTTGATGACCTTGAATGACTTCCATCAACTGCGCGCGACGCGATCCGTCCAATTCCGACATGACATCGTCGAGAAGCAAAATAGGCTTTTCGCCTGAGATTTCAGTCAAAAGCATCAGTTCCGCCATCTTGAGAGAGAGAACAATTGAGCGCTGCTGTCCTTGTGATGAATAGAGACGTGCCTCAACGCCGTTGAGCGCAAGAAACAGATCGTCTCTGTGTGGACCGCTCGATGTGCTCCCGCGCCATATATCGTCATCTCTGCCGCGTCTGAGACGCTCTAGATACAGTTGTTCAATTGTCTCTCGACTCATATCTTTGTCGAGACCACTAAAACCGCGGTACTGAATATCGAGTTGTTCTCGCGACGACGTCAAATGGTGCAAAGAAAGAGCCGCGTATTCAGATAGTTTCTCCGTAAAATCGAGTCGCTTTTTCAAGATGGAAGCCGTCACAGACGCGAGTTGCTCGTCCCAAATATCGAGTTGCGCCCT
>CAZBOM010000224.1:0-1637 GCA_964493375.1 uncultured Mageeibacillus sp.
TTTTCATACAGATTATTCCTGGCGCATGTGCCTATAAAACTCATGCGCCGGGATATTAATGGCTCGCTTAGAAGTCAGGTGCTTTTATGAAGAATGGTATTTTCGTAGCATTCGACTGTTTCTCCAAGCTTCCTCATAAGGCGAGATCGTTAATCAGTCGCGCCTAATAACTTTCCTAAACTCTCGCATGAGGCGAGATCATCACTTCCGGGTTCTTCGTTGCAGATGACGGGCTCAGCGATTAACATGGCGCCGATACCTTCGCAATCGGCTTGCCAGTTGCGCATCCATTCACCATCTCCCCATCCGTATGACCCGAAGAGCGCGATTTTTTTGCCCGACAGAGACGCTTTGCAAGCCTCAAACATCGGTTCAAAAACGCTATCTTCAAGTTCTTCACCACCCATTGAAGGGCATCCGAAAGCAATTGCGCTATAATCATTCACCATAGACGCGTTAAATGAGTCTGCGTCGAACAGGTCGGCTCCGGCCGCTTGAGCGATGGATTCGGCCATCTTCTCAGTGTTTCCGGTGCCGCTCCAAAAAACGACAGCTGTCTTTGACATATGTGTTTCCTCCTTTTGTTTTCTACAAATGGTCTATGCTAAGCCGCTACTGTGATGATGGAAAGAGGTTTTCCTTCACGGTAACGGCGTAGGCAATGTTTCCTACATTGTTCGTATAATTGAAAAAGCTCGCGAGCTTTTTCTACGTGCGCATATACTTTCCAATATCCTTTGCAAAGATAATGCTTACCTTTGTGTTCGATAAACCCACGCACGTCTTCTAAGGGGTAGCCGAGGAAAATGCCGAGCTCATGCGGGAAGTGGTCGCGCTCTCTAAAGCGATGATAAAGTTGCTCGAGGACGGAATCGACGTCATCAAGTGAGTGATAACCGATGTTCTCCAAGAATTCTCTCGTCTCTATTTGTTGGAGAGAGTGCTTCAGTAATGCAGGTCTATAGAGATAGACTTGGCTCGCTTTCTCACAACGGCAGAGCAATTTCACATGGATACCCTTACACTTTAAAGTCTCCAAAAGAGGTTCTAAAGCAGGTAGCAAAATGTCTACGGGGAATTCATGAAAACAAAATAAACTGGCGACCTTATGTCCCGCTAGCGTTGGCGCCGAATGAAATATGAGCGTTTCAGTGAAGCGTTCAATGATATGAGCCGGCAACAACGTTTTCATGGCGATCGTATAATTCTCCAAAATCTAGCTTTTTAGTCCCACTTGCGATAGTTAATGTGGCGAATCGTTCCCAAGCGTTAAGTCGTAAGCGGTCATTAATCATCGCAAATTGTAAGGGGTTTATGACACCACGATGCTCTGATCAGGTCTATGGCATCAGGATCAATCCCTGCCATGTGGTGGCTCCTCTCGCAAAAAGGTCGCCACCACACAGTGGCCGTCTATCCAAAGAGATCGCTTCTTCTTTTGGTCAACGAGACTGTTGTCAGTTAGTATTCTCTAACCATCAATAGTTTATCTGTGAGACGTCCTCTTGTCAACACAGAAAACGAGCGATATATCTTGTGTGTTCAACATGACAGTCACCATGGCTATGAATCCTAAAAAACCAAGCACGATGGCTTTATCTTCATTTTTGAAGACGTGGGACGAAATGATCTTGGGC
>CAZBOM010000225.1:0-1624 GCA_964493375.1 uncultured Mageeibacillus sp.
AAGATGTCTTGCCCTTACCATTTGGGCCGATGAGCGCGTGTATTTTGTTCGGTTCAAAATAGCAATTTTCGATCTCTATGATAGGCTCACGCGCCCCTTTGTACTGTAGTTTAAGCGTCTCAATGAGAAGTCCATCGCCATCTAGCCCTTTCTCAAAAACACTTTTTGCAATTTCTCCCCGATCAATGTTCCCGCGCAGCCGTCGACTTTTGCGTGACATCAAAGGTGAATCGGATTTTTTCTTTGTTTTCATCGTTTCTTTAAAGCGGAGTGGTAGTGTCGTTACAGGAGAAGGCAATTGAATCGCGTGATGAGTTCGCAACCCTCGCGATTTTAACTCATCGATGCTCAATGCGTTGAACTCATCGGCTGACAGTTGTTCCGCGATTCTGCCCTCTCGTATGATGAGGACGCGATCAATCACATCTCGCAAATAGGAGAGTCGATGCTCAGAGATAATCTGTGTAATACCGCGACCTTTATCCGCGAGCATGATGTCTCTTAATGACTCGATTCCATCCTCATCAAGATTCGATGACGGTTCATCGTATAGGATGAGCTGCGGTCGCATCGCCGCGATACTGAGACAGGCAACGCGTTGTTTTTCTCCTCCCGACAAGTGAAAGAGGTTTTTATCGAGAAGATTCTCAAACATGAACTCTTCCATAAGTTCATTGAGTCTTCGATCAATCTCCTCTTGTGAAAGATTCAAGTTTTCACACCCGAAACGCAATTCATCTCGAACCATGACATTAAAAAACTGTGAGCGCGGATTTTGGAAGACAGACCCGATGGCACGACCTCTCTCTTCGGCCGGTATGTCTTGTTGTTGTCTCCCTTGAAAAATAATCTCTCCATCGAGCGTTCCCGGGAAAAACTCCGGGATGATACCGTTGATCGTATGGAGCAGTGTTGTCTTTCCGCAACCACTTGGTCCCGTGATCAGGAGACACTCGCCCTTCGAAAGCGAGAAATCGATGGCTTCAATCGCGGGGGAAATCATCTCGCCGGCATCATCGACGTCATGATCATTTTCTTCAAAATCAAATGGATCGCATTCGCATGAAGCGTAGTGAAACGTCAGGTGGCGGACTTCAAGCTGAAACGGACCGTTTGTGTCTAATGGCTGATCTCGGTTTTTGTCGAGTGAACAACATGCGGTGTGATCAGTCGAGCGAGATAAGTGTCTATCGGGTAGACTCGCTGTATTTCGCTTCATCGCGAGAAGGAGTTTTCGATCTGTCGTGGTGATCATCATGCGTTTTACACCCCCGGAGGCGATGACAAAACGCCCTCTTTTACGGAGGGGAAAAGTATGGTGATGCCCCAAAGGATCAGAATGGCGGCGGCACCTGTGATCATCAACCAATCGGCAAGCTTTAAGCGATCTTCATCGCGCATGCTCCTAGGGGACTTGAATGATAATCCGCGACAGAGAGACGCCATGCTCAGCTCCTCACCGATCCTTGCGCAGCAGTTGAGAAGTGGCATCATTCGCATGTTGAAGCTCTGGACGGGGTTTGCGATTGCATGAGCCCCGCCGAGACCTCTCATCTTAATCGCTGATTTTATTCCACGATACTCTTCGCGTATCGTCGGGACAAAACGGAAAACGACTGAAGTG
>CAZBOM010000226.1:0-289 GCA_964493375.1 uncultured Mageeibacillus sp.
CGAAAGAAGCGGTTCTGAACATCGAATACATGCTTCCGTCGTGTGTTCCGGCGACACCGTTTGAACACGCGGGTGCCGTCATAGAAGCGGAAGATATGGTAGAACCGCTCGCCGATGACCGCATTCTCGGTCTTGGAGAGTTCATGAATTTTCCCGGAGTCGTCTATGCTGACGATCAAGTGCTCGACAAAATTCTAGCCGGTAAAAAAGCCGGGAAACCGATCGACGGTCACAGCCCCGGCCTGACGGGTCAGGAGCTTTGTGCTTATGCCTCGGCGGGCATTATGGC
>CAZBOM010000226.1:299-620 GCA_964493375.1 uncultured Mageeibacillus sp.
ACGCGATTGAACAGCCGTCGTTGCCTCTTGTGCTCTGACGATCGCCAACCGAAAACCATTCTGACGGAAGGACACCTCGACGATCATCTGAGACGTTGCGTCCGCTTCGGGATTGACCCGATCGCCGCCGTACAGATGGCGACCTTGAATGCCGCCGAAGCATTCGGGCTGCACGATAGGGGCGCAATATTTCCGGGTAGACGTGCCGATGTGGCGCTCGTTTCTGACCTCGAATCTTTCGAGGCGAAACACGTCTTTATCGGGGGCGAAGAAGTCGCGCGCGACGGCCGCTATCTGCCGGAAGTCAAGCGCGCCGATATC
>CAZBOM010000226.1:630-1592 GCA_964493375.1 uncultured Mageeibacillus sp.
GTTCGAAGCAGTATTCACGTCAAAGATTTCTCTATCGACAAGCTGAAGCTTCAACTTGAAAAAGATCGCGTCTATGTCATCGATATTCTCCCCGGGGGGCGTCGTGACGGGCAAAGGAATTGCGACCGTAAAACTTGACGAGTCAGGTGATTTCGTCTACAACGCCGACGAGGACATTGTCAAAGTCGCCGTGGTGGAACGTCACCAATATACGGGCAACGTCGCCGTCGGATTGCTTCGCGGATACGGCATCAAACGTGGCGCCGTCGCGCTTTCTATCGCGCACGATTCTCATAACCTGATCGTGACGGGAACGAACGACGCCGATATGGCGTTCGCTGTGGAAGAACTCATCGCCCAAGAGGGCGGTGTCGTCCTGGTCGCAGATGGTGAAGTGCTTGTCAGCATGCCTCTCCCGGTCGGCGGGATCATGAGTGATCGCACCGGCGAATGGGTGATGGAAAAGCTGACCGAGATTCACGATGTCGCATGGAAAAAACTCGGTGTGCAAGGTGAAGTGGAGCCTGTCATGACACTCTGCTTCATGTCGCTTGCCGTCATTCCCGAGTTGAAACTCACGGACATGGGATTGTTCGATGTCACGAAATTTGAATTCATTCCGCTCGAAGTCGAAGACCGCGCGTAGAGCGCATACAAGGAGTCTCGGTACTCCGATTCAGTCGACAAAATGAACGGCTCATGAATCCGGAGTACGCGAGAATCGACACAATCGCATCGAAAGCAGGTATCTAAGGAGAGTGCCCTTTCGTCGCTATATTTAGAAGAAAGGTAAAAGACAGATGTCTAGAAAAAACGGGGAGCGCATTCACGTTCCCATCTTTACGAAGGGTGATGTCGGTGGCCTCGCGTACATGGTTACCAATAACATCGTGAACTACATTATTGTCATCTTTACGCTTGAAACCGTCCTACACTGGCCGAAAGAAATCATTTCCGGTCGA
>CAZBOM010000227.1:0-1584 GCA_964493375.1 uncultured Mageeibacillus sp.
ATGCCGGCGCCTAGAATCCCTCCCGCCGCAAGCGTAGATAAAAAAACGACAACTAAAAGAATAGGCGTCGGTACTTTGCCATCCAGCAATAATGATACTGACACGGCTGCAACAGCCCCTAAATAAAACTGCCCTTGTGCTCCAATATTAAAAAGGTTGGCTTTATAAGTAAAAGCAAATGCGAGCGCCGTAAACATGAGTGGAGTCGCTTTCAAAAAAACTTCAGCAGCCATATATTTGTCCGTGAAAATTGATTTCAACGCGCTGGAGAAAACCTGAAGCGGATTAATATTTAGGAATAGTAACAACAGGCCGCTCACGATCAGACCGCATACAATCGCCACAGAGTTCGTGATAATAAGATCACGCGTTGAGGCACCGCCATGTTTTCTCATTCTACTTACCCTCCTCCATTTTTCTATAGATATCGGGCTGATGCATATCATCAGGTAAAATACCTGCCATGAGAAGCCCGATCCGCTCTGTATTCAGCTGTGTCGGTGAAAAAATCCCCATGAAGCGCCCTTTATACATGACCGCAATTCTATCTGATAATGCGAAAATTTCTGAAAGCTCCGTTGAGACTAGCAAAACAGAAAGCCCTTCAGACCGAGCCTTAAGAACGGTTGAGTGAATATTATTGATTGCACCAAGATCAAGACCGCGAGTTGGCTGATTGAGCACCAATAGCTTCTTTGCCAAGCGCATCTCTCTCGCTAAGATCAACTTTTGTTGATTGCCCCCGGAAAGATTGCCCGCGGGGATCTCCGGTCCAGGTGCCCGAATATCGAAGACCTCGATAGATTCTTGTGTCTTCCTCTTTAAATTAATTGAATCTATCAACCCATGTCGATTCCAAGCACTATTGGTAGAAAACTTCAAATAAATATTTTCAGACAAACTCATCGACTCAATCATGGCATCGCGATATCGATCGACGGGAACATAACCGACTCCTTGATCGATTCGTTCACGTAAAGACAATCTCGAGATATCGACTCCATCCATCACGATCGACCCGCTGTCGAATGGACGTATGCCACAAATGGCTTCACACAATTCTTCTTGACCGTTGCCACTAACACCTGCAACACCAAGCACTTCACCTGGCCTTAGTTCAAAACTAATGTCATCAAGAATTGGAATTTTACCTTTGACGATGGAAAGGTGTTCAACGACTAAACCTGAACCGACTTGATCCTTATGTTCAAAATCAACTTTTTCAGGCGCTACGATGTCTCGTCCGATCATCAAGCGAGACAATTCTGACTCATTTGTTTCCTCTTTACTCAAGTCACCGAACACACGGCCATCTCGCATAACGATGATTCGATCTGCAACCTCCATAACTTCTTTCATTTTGTGAGTAATGAAAACAACGGAATGACCATTGTCAACAAATTGACGAACAAATTTCATAAGTTGACCGGCTTCTTGCGGCGTCAATACAGCGGTTGGCTCATCCATGATTAACAGTTTCGTCTGCTTGAATAATGCTTTAAGGATCTCAACTTTTTGTTGTACACCTACTGAATATGGCAATCTAGAAATGCACCAGCGTCGCCATTAAGAAATGCACCACGC
>CAZBOM010000228.1:0-1579 GCA_964493375.1 uncultured Mageeibacillus sp.
GGATGATGGCTCTTTTTATTGAACCCTTTTACACCACTTTACGGACTTAATCAAATCCTTTTTGGATAAGTGTCATTTCTGGCCAGATTCGGGCTTTTCGTTGCTAAAATTTCAACTCGTACAAGTGCCTTTTTGGATAAGGGGTATTTCTGGCCATGGGTTCGATCACAATAGTGATTCTAGCTTTGACCAACTGTGTTTATGCTAATGCAGACACCTACCATCGTTTTTATGTTAAATTTAATTCAACATCAACGAATTTCAAGAATATTTAGTGGTGTTGTGAGTCGCTCACTGATGTTGAACAACCGTTCAAAACGTCATGCATGGAGGAGCGTCCATGGGTTTACTGAACGAGAAAATCAAAGAAGTCCTGCAATCGCTCTTACCGGTTACTTTTTTCGTGCTATTGTTGCACTTCACGATTACTCCTCTGACTTCTCTGCAGCTCGGACAGTTTCTACTCGGAGCATTTCTGCTCCTTATGGGATTATCTATTTTTCTTGTAGGTGTAGATCTCGGCGCGACACCCATCGGCAAACATAGTGGTCAAGCGATCGTCCAGTCAGGCAAGATGCCTATTCTTCTCCTTGGCGGCTTGGTGCTCGGATTCCTCATATCGATTGCTGAGCCTGACCTACACATCCTTTCAAACCAAATAGAACAATTGACTGGCGGTAGTCTTACGAAGTGGTCGATGGTGGCCGTCGTCTCTGTAGGTGTTGGTCTGCTCGTGATGGCTGGATTTTGGCGTATTGTAAAACAGATTCGAATTCGATATTTACTATGGGTCGTCTACGGTATCATTCTGATTCTCGCATGTTTCAGCAGTGTCGTATTTCATGATTTCGCCTTTGACGCCTCGGGAGCGACAACAGGCGCGATTACGACACCTTTTGTTCTCGCTCTCGCAGCGGGGGTCGCTAAACTTACGACGACAAAAAGAGAAGACGCGCGTGATCAATTCGGACTTGTCGGATACGCCTCGGCCGGTGCGATCGTCGCTGTACTTGCCATGGGTGTTATTCAACGCGCCGGTGCCGTCGGAGCACCGCCTGAATCGACGACCCCCTCTTATACAAGGCTTTTTGAATCGTTCGGCGCTGTCGCGCCGATGTCATTACGCGACTCTCTGCTCAGCGTGGCACCTCTTGTCGCCGTTTTCTTTCTATTGCAAATCAGTCTGTTGAAGTTAAGGCGAAGAGAAACGACGCGCATCTATCTCGGCATGTTATTTTGTTACATCGGGCTCACGCTTTTCTTGACGGGTGTCATGGGCGGCTTTATGTCAACGGGTCATATCATAGGATCTAAGCTCGTTGAGATTGACAAACGCTGGCTGACGACACTGGCGGCCTTTTTCCTAGGGATGGTGACAGTCATTGCGGAACCGGCTGTTCACGTGTTGACGCAATCGATCGAAGAAGTGACGGAAGGCGTTATCTTGCGCAAAGTCGTCCTTGTATTCCTCTCTATCGGCGTCGCGTTTGCCGTCATGTTGTCAGTCATCCGCATTTATACGCCGGGGTTGCATTTATGGCATCTTTTGCTTCCCGGGTACATCATCATCATGATCATG
>CAZBOM010000229.1:0-1560 GCA_964493375.1 uncultured Mageeibacillus sp.
CATCTCAACGCCCTCCGGCAGTTTCGCAACACCGGTCACGTCGGTCGTACGGAAGTAGAATTGCGGGCGATAACCGTCAAAGAACGGCTTATGGCGTCCGCCTTCATCCTTCGTCAAGACGTAAACTTGTCCGACAAAACGTGTGTGAGGCTTGATGGAGCCGGGCTCTGCGACGACTTGTCCGCGGCGGACTTCGTCACGTGAGACACCACGGAGCAAGAGACCAACGTTATCGCCGGCTTCGGCGTGGTCGAGCATCTTGCGGAACATCTCAATACCGGTGACAACTGTTTTTCTCGGCTCATCGGCGAGACCAACGATTTCAACGGGTCTGTTGATGTCGATTTGTCCGCGCTCAACACGGCCGGTGACAACGGTTCCACGACCGGTGATCGTCATAACGTCTTCGATCGGGCATGCAAATGGCTGGTCGATCGGACGCGCGGGCGTCGGAATGAATTCGTCAACAGCTTTCATGAGCTCGAGGATCGGCGCGTAGACGGGATCGCTCAAGTCTGTGCTTGTTGATTCGAGAGCCTCAAGGGCTGATCCGCGGATGATAGGCGTATCATCGCCGGGGAAGTCATACTCGTTCAAGCGCTCACGGATTTCCATGTCAACGAGCTCGAGAATTTCTTCGTCATCGACCTGGTCTGTCTTGTTCATGAAGACGACGATGGCCGGAACACCAACCTGACGAGCGAGCAGGATGTGCTCACGTGTCTGAGGCATCGGGCCGTCAACGGCGGAGACGACGAGAATCGCGCCGTCCATCTGAGCGGCACCGGTAATCATGTTTTTAATATAGTCGGCGTGCCCGGGGCAGTCGACGTGAGCGTAGTGGCGAGCTTCTGTCTCATACTCAACGTGTGAAGCGTTGATTGTGATACCACGCGCTCTCTCTTCAGGCGCTTTATCGATGGCCGCATAATCTGTAAAACTTGCGAGACCTTCACCGGCGAGCACCTTTGTAATAGCAGCTGTCAGTGTCGTTTTACCGTGGTCGACGTGACCAATGGTGCCGATGTTGACATGCGGTTTTGTTCTTTCAAACTTCTGTTTTCCCATTAAGATATCCTCCTGCTGGTAGATCATTATTTGGATCTGATTATTTAAGTTTTGCAATACCTCTTTATCTTCTCACAAAACTTGTTTATACGCAACGAATTGCGCTGTGCGAGGGCTTTATGCCAGCCTTTCGCGGAATTAATAGTGTTTTTTTGCTATAAGGGCGCGGACGCTCTCAGGCACTTGTTCAAAATGGCTGATTTGCATGGTGAAAACACCGCGTCCTTGCGTCCTTGACCTCAAGGAAGTCGCGTAACCGAACATCTCCGATAAGGAGACGTATGCGTCGACGACTTGAGCGTTACTCGTCGCTTCCATCCCTTGGATCTGACCGCGCCTCGCGCTGATGTCGGATAGCACATCACCCAAGTATTCACCCGGCGTGATAATGTCCACCTTCATGATCGGTTCCATAAGGATCGGACCGGCCTTCTCGAGCGCGTCGCGAAGGGCCATTGAGCCCGCGATACGGAAAGCGATTTCCGATGAGTC
>CAZBOM010000230.1:0-1545 GCA_964493375.1 uncultured Mageeibacillus sp.
GGGGTTTGTCACTTCTTCCACTTCGACTGTCCTCATCGTCAAGTCGTGTGAGAGTTGTTCTGCCGTGATATCGGCCGGTAAGTCTGCGTATGTACGGATCCAATTAAGTGATGCTTTCATGGTGATTTCCTATTTTATAAGTGATCAATCGTCTTTGTTGTCATCGTTATGAATGGTGTTCTAAACGGTGTTCTATGACTCAATGGTTCGGTGTAGTTTAGTGTGAGACGCCAACGGTTAAATCCCTGTGGACGGCGTTATCTTACTTAAACTGCTCAAGGAAGCGAAGGTCGGTGCTGTGGAATAGGCGCACATCATCGATTCCGTATCGCATCATGACGAGGCGATCGAGCCCGATGTTGATAAAGAAGCCGCTCCAAATGTCGGGGTCGAGGCCGGCCGCGCGCAATACGTTGGGGTGCGGGGCACCTCCGGGCATGACCTCAATCCAACCGGCGTGTTGACAGACGTGACATCCGTCACCACCGCAAACTTGGCATTGCATGTCGATCTCAAAGCCCGGTTCGACAAACGGGAAGAATCCCGCGCGCATGCGAACCGGCACTTCGTGGCCGAAGACTTTTTCTAAAATCGTACGAACAAGTAGCAGTCCCGACGAGAATGAAAAGTCGCGATCGACGATCAACGCTTCGTATTGGAAAAAGGCGCGCTCGTGGCGGGCATCGGTGCTTTCGTTTCGGAAGACGCGACCGGGGTAAACAAACCTCGCGGGCGCTCCGTGCTTTTGCAGATAGCGGACACTGCCACCGGTGAGGTGTGGGCGAAGGCAGAGACGTTCGGCGCCGTGTTTCTTTTGTGTACCTTCAATCCAATAAGTATCCATCGTATCGCGAGCCGGATGTCCCGGAGGGAAGTTGAGATTGTCGAACGCATAGAGTTCGCTCGTGATATCGTCTTCGCTAAAAATCTCGAAATTCAACGACCTAAAAGCGTCGTTTAAGTCGTAGCACATCTGCGTAATAGGATGCAGGCCGCCGCTCGCGATACCAAGTCCCGGGATCGTCAGGTCAGGCGGGAGATCCAAGAGCGAGGCTTTTTCGAGAAGTTCTTCTTTGCGCTTCTCAATCGCCTCTTGGAAATATTGCTTGATTTCATTGGCGTGTTGGCCAAGCTGTTTGCGCTCGTCGGGCGACAGCTTGCCGAGACCCTTGAGAATCTCCGTCAACAATCCCTTTTTGCCGAGATAGTGTTGGCGAAGCGATTCGAGTTTCTCCGATGTCTCTGCCGTTGCGAAAGCGTCTAATCCTTTACCACGGATTTCGCTTAGCTTTTCTTTCATGGTGCTTCTCCTCCGAATAAATGGCTATTCTCAAGTATAGCGTATTAAAAGGATATATTTGAAGTTGTATCTGTGAGCTCACGATGTTCGAAGAGCGATCGGCACGCTAAAGGTAATCTTTTGTGAGATCATGACGCACGAAGCGTACAAGGTTGACTTATCAAAGTGGCTTTTACGCAGTCGTTGTCTCTATTCGTAAAGCGCCTCCACGTGCCAACAATCGCCGGTTTTCATGCGGACGAGGA
>CAZBOM010000231.1:0-1541 GCA_964493375.1 uncultured Mageeibacillus sp.
CTGACGAGAACAGAGCACATGTTCTTCGAAGCCGAGCGCGTGTTCCTCTTCCGCCAGATGATCGTCGCCCGCGACGAAGAAGCGAGAAGAAAAGCGTTGGCCAAGATTTTGCCGATGCAACAAGATGATTTCTACGGATTATTCCGCGTCATGAATGGCCTGCCCGTTATCATCCGCTTGCTCGACCCACCGTTGCACGAGTTTTTGCCGACAACGGAAACAGAGATCAAAAATCTCGCCGATGAACTCGGTATTACGTACGAGCGTCTCCAAAGTGTCATTACAGAACTGCACGAGCTCAATCCGATGCTCGGACACCGCGGTTGTCGCCTGGCCGTCAGCTACCCGGAAATCGCCGAGATGCAGACAGAAGCGATTATCAAAGCAGCGTTGCAAGCGGCCGCGGAAGGTATCGTTGTGATGCCTGAGATTATGGTCCCGCTTATCAGCGAAGTGAAAGAACTCGAGTTCCTGAACCGTGTGATCAGAGAAACGGCCGATCGCTTGATCGCCGAATCGGGTCAGACCTTGAAATACTGGGTTGGAACGATGATTGAGATTCCTCGCGCATGTCTCACGGCGGACGAAGTCGCTTTGGAAGCTGATTTCTTCAGCTTTGGAACGAACGATTTGACGCAGATGACATACGGATTGTCGCGTGATGACGCCGGTAAGATCCTTGAGACTTATTACAAGACAGGGATTTTCGACGCCGATCCGACAGCCCATCTCGACCGTGTCGGTGTCGGCAAGCTTATGAGAATTGCCGTTGACCTCGGTCGCAAAGCGAAACCGGAACTCGAACTCGGTATCTGCGGCGAACACGGCGGCGATCCGTCATCGGTTGAATTCTGTCAAATCTTGGGGCTCGACTACGTCTCATGCTCGCCGTTCCGTGTCCCGATCGCGCGCCTTTCGGCGGCTCAATCGGCACTCCGATTCCCGCGCGAGAAATAATTCATTATTGTTGACCTAGGTGGTCCCGAGGCGATCCTTTAAATGATCGTCTCTCGGCCACCTTTTTTTATTGAGTCGTAGAATGTAGGGGAGCATAAGACTTTATCGTTCAATTTCTACCTGACGCTTTCATCAGATGAGAAGGAGGCGAGATGAAGATTGATCAAGCAAAGAAAAAGTGGTTGCGTATTCCGGAGGTAGATTTTCTTCGCGGTTTTGCGCTACTTTTGATGATTTTCCATCATGCCATCTTCGATGTTCGCTATGTGTTCCAAGTCGACGCTTTTGCTTTTCAAGATGAGTATTGGTTTTACAAGGTCGGGCGCCCGATTATTTTGGCGCTTTTTCTATTTGTTTCGGGGATCAGTACGCGGTTTTCTCGCAACAATTTGAAACGCGGTATTCGGATGATTGTCTTTTCGGCGATCGCGACCGTTGGAACAGTCTTCATCCATCAGTTTGTCAGCGGTATCGGCATCATATTCTTTAATGTCATCCATGTGGTTGCTTTTTCGACACTCATTTATGCCTTCATCGAGTATGTTTTTATCGGTCGCCATGGGTTGGCAGACCTATTATCAAGC
>CAZBOM010000232.1:0-926 GCA_964493375.1 uncultured Mageeibacillus sp.
CTCGAACTCGTTTTGGTAGACAGGAATATAGGGTCCACTCGCCCAAAGCATGTTATTGTAACCTTGTCCTTCGGTCAGTGCAGAAGGATCACCATAAAGCACATCCTTTGATGGATCGTAATTCTTGAGATCGATTTTCTCCAAATAGGCTTCAACGGATTGCTTGCTGAAAATGCCTGCAGCCGAGTGACTCAGGTAGTATAGAATCTGTGGAGAGGCACCTTTCGTCGTGATTTTTACAGCTTGGTATGTACCCTCCGCGTTGTTCGCGGACTCCCCTTTATCCGTTAACGCACTCACGCTTGTCGGGAGGTTTTTTGATAACGCATCGATCAGGCGTATTTTATTCCCGTCTGCCGTGATCTCTTGATCCAACTCAGATAGATCGGTGACAATCGAAACCGTGTCGATATCTGAGAACAAATCGAAAATTCTCTGATCAGGGACAAACTTCTCATCTTTCGCGCAATTGAGCGAAAATACGACATCTTCCGCCGAAACACGCACCCCCGTATTGACAACCTTTTTATCCTCTACCTTTGCAAAGTTGACGTTATCGCGTAAAAGAAAATAAAAGGTATCATTTGAGTCAGTCTGTGCGAAATTGTATGACAATGAGGTGTCTGTGTTCAGAATACCAGCGTTGTTGAGGTTGATCAATGTAATATATGTGTTTTCCGTGAAAAACGCCGAGTATGTGGGAAGCGGCGCCTATCAGCCGCACGGGACCAAAACAAAGAACGTGACGCGGTACGACTATTTTGAAACGCAGGCGGATATTGGCGGGCAGGAGTACACGGTCAGTTTTGATGTGGAAGTATATCCCGGACACAACAACTATCGAACGCATAAAGTCATAAAAAATATAGAGCTGAATCCTGCAAACGGTGGTGAAGCACGGTCCAGAACCGGCCGCGCCGCAGCAG
>CAZBOM010000232.1:936-1527 GCA_964493375.1 uncultured Mageeibacillus sp.
GCCGATTCAGGTTTTACGACTTGGTTGTTGACCGCCTGATTGAGAGTTCTGCCGTAACAAGGGACAATGTAAGCCTTTTCTTCGACCATGTAGTGTTCAAGTTTTGCGTAAAGTTCCCAAGCTTCAGGGAATTGTTTATGCGCGGCGTTATCAATCATTTCATCTAACATCGGATCGATCAATCCCGTGCTGTTACTGCTTGAATTTGAGCGGAATAAAGGGCGCATCGCATAGTCGGGATTTCCGGAAACAATATTCCAAGCGCCGATTGACATGTCATATTCGCCTGAATCACGAATGGCTTTCACACTCGAAAAATCAGGCTGAATATTCAACGTGATATTAAATCCTGCTTTGACGAGAAGATCTCGGATAATGTTTGCATCCGTCTCACGAGCGGAAGCCGTTAGAATTGTCAGCGAGACCTTTTCATTCGGGTTTAAGGATCCTTTTGGATCTGTTGTTTTTCCTTCCGTTCCCCCTGGATTTTGCTTTTTTTGGCAGGCGATGACGCCTAGCATTAAAGCGATTACGAGGAACACGATAACTAGTTTTTTCATATTTCTCTTCCTTTCCATATGTCATCTATTG